>CAZYXT010000027.1:0-23148 GCA_964651505.1 uncultured Enterobacterales bacterium | reverse complement strand
CGCGATCGCGTGTTTGCGTGTCAGAATAGGCTGCAAATAAATTGCAAGGCTTGCCCTTATTTGTCACGATCACCGCCCCGCACGGCCCGTAAATGAAGTTCTCGTCAAGATCGCAGAACACCTCGTCCAAATCGCAGATTATTTCAAAGTCGCAATGGGCAAAGATGAGCCAGCCGTGCTGACGGCTAAAATCAAAGCTTTCCAAAAAGCGATTGAAGGCTGCGCCCTGCGCGATGGGCCCCGTGCAAATTTGCGGACACAGATGCACGTTTTTTCTGCCTGCAATAAAGGCATTGTCCTCGTAATAGGTGCGGTATTGCTCGCGATAGAGGGGCAGATCGTTAAAGGCGCTTACAAGGTAAAACTGCTTTTGAGGCTCTGTCTGTTTGTGCAGGCACACCCTGTGCAAAGTTCTAAAATAGCGCGTGTAGGCCAAAGCCTCCTCATCGCGCTTTTGGATCTTGAGGGCCTTTTCCTTAAGGCAGGCGCAAGCATAAAAAGAGGCTGCCTCATCGGCATTGCCATGAAGAAGCTTTGATGACAGGCCATCAATTGCCGCATCGAGCACAAAAACCAGCCCCCGTCTGAAAGATGCCTTATCCTCTTCATGGTTTTGCAAAAGCTTATGCAGCCTTTGGTGCAAGAGCTTGAAGAACTTGGCCTTAAGCTTGAGGTTTTCGATAAAGTCCCCTGCTGCCACGCACTCAAAGACAAAACAGCCTGTTATCATGCCTCTGAGGGCAGGATCGCTGCATTGGCACACAGAGGGCAGAGAGCTTAAGCTTTCAAGCAGCAACAGCGCTTGCTGCAAATTTTGCAGCACGGGATAGGCTATGGTAAGGCTGAGCCCCGGTTGCAGCCGCCCCGTCAGAGCCTTGCAAGTCATCAGCTTGTGACAAAAAGCAGAGCAAAAGACGTCTTCGTCCTCTTCAAAGAAGATCTGATGCTCAAGCAAAGACGAGCGGGCAATGGTGAGGGTGCTCAATTCCTTAAGGCCAAAATCAAGGCTTGTCTTAAGGTTGGCATTAACCCAGGAGGGGTGAATTTTAAGATCGGAATAGGACTCGGAACCTTTGATATAGCTATAATTGCTTGCTATGCTTTCAGTAAGATTTTTAAGATAATCATTGCCAAATTTTACCCCCCCCCACTAAATATTATATTGGTTGCCCTAGTGTTTTTAATGGCATAATTATAAAGTTCACCGATCGCAGCTTTTTCCAAAATAACATAACTCAAGCCGCTTTTGGCCACGGCGCACAAGGATTTGAGCTCTTCTTCCCTCTGAGGATGTGCCGACAGCAACAATACGGACAAAGAGAGCCCATGCTCTTTTTGCGAAACGAGGCTTTGCAAGGTGGCAAGCGCCATCGCCTTGTGATCAGAAGGCGGGTAGTCATAATTGAGGGCCAAAAGAAGATCCACCGATATCATCCTCAGTCTGAAAACTTACAACTATAGACTGCAGCGCAGCCAAAACAAACCAAAACAGCCGATAGCATGTTAAATTACGATCTGAAGCATTGGCAGGCTGATTATAAGCAAAAGGCCTCGCGTTTATCAATGACGCCTTAATTAGTATCAATCCCCTGCCTCAGATTGCACCAATAAATTTTGTAAGGAGAGATATGGCAACAAAAAACGAGCAGTACCTAAAATTAAACTTTTATTGGGAAAAGATCTTTGCAAACTTTGTGCGCGAACACAAACAAGAGCTCCCGGCCCTTGTAAACGCCCTCAAGGGCATTGACTCTGAGCGGTGTGTGTGTGTGTGTGTGTGGATGAAATTTCCTGTGCGTACATTGACAAGTTCCTGCTTTTGCTTGAGCTTTTAAAAATCAAAGATGAGATCCTAATCAAGGCCGATTTTGCCTACACCCCTCGCGATCTTGCCTCCCTCAAAAGACTTGAGAAATTCAACGAGCTTAACCCCAACTTCCCCTACGCGGGCCTCGGAGGCTCGGTGCGCTACATTTTTGCCAACCTCTACGGCCTGTGCGATCTGCCGCAGAAAGTCTTCTCCTACATCAACGGCAAGGACGTCATTGACGGGGGCGGCTACATAGGCGATACGGCCCTGCTTTTTAGCCATATGTTCAAAGACAGCAAGATCTATGCGTTAGAACCCATGGCCAAAAATTACGAGGCCTTGCAGCATGTCGTAACGCAAAGCGGCAAGAGCGGCACCATCATGCCGCTGCAAGAGGGCATAGCAGAGCACAGCGGAGAGCTTGACCTGATGGTTTACGGCGACAACCTTGATGCAAGCGCCTCCTTTGCCGCAGGCAATGCCTCGCTTCTTAAAACCTCG
Organism: uncultured Enterobacterales bacterium; assembly: GCA_964651505.1. Lineage (GTDB taxonomy): Bacteria > Pseudomonadota > Gammaproteobacteria > Enterobacterales > Succinivibrionaceae > Avisuccinivibrio_A. The sequence goes on along the minus strand of CAZYXT010000027.1, from coordinate 20,837 downwards.
AGGCAAAAGTGCAAGGTTGCGTCCATTGATGATCTGTGCAAAAGAGAAAACCTAAACCCGGGGCTCATCAAGCTTGACATCGAAGGCTTGGAATTTGAAGCAATCCGCGGTGCTCTTGCCACCCTCAAAGAACACAGGCCGGTGCTCGCCGTTGCCATCTACCACAACCCCGAAGAGTTTTTCTTGCTCAAGCCCTATTTGGAAAGCCTCAACTTAGGCTACAAATTTATGATAAGGCGCAGCGAATGCGTGCTGCCCATGGCAGACTTGCTGTTGATTGCCTATCCTGAGGAGTGCTCTTGAGCCGGCCGCGGGCCTTGGCAAAAGTTTGCGGCCGCAGGCAAAAGATGCAATCAAAAAGCCGGCGCCCGGGTGAGACACCGGCGGTCAGGGTAAAAGAGTTTTAGGCAAAAAGAACGGCTAAGCCTCAATGAGGCCCTTGGCAATCAAAGCGCGCTTTAACTGCACCGCCCCAAAGCGCAGGCTTGAGAGCACGACTTTGCCTGTTGCTTTGGCAATGGTTTCTTCGGCGCAGGCCATGGAGCCTTGGGCAAACAAGATCACGTCGACCTTGCCTGCAATCTTTTGCGCGTAATCCTGCATGAGCGCCAAAAATTGCTCCTTATCGAGGCCGAACCCGCCTTCAACCGGGATGTCGACGATCTCAACCCTCTTTCCTGCCTCGCGCACGGCCTTCTCGATGAGCCGCTTGGCGGATATAAAGTGCCGGGCAGGGCGGCCATCACGCCGATCCTCGCTCCCCGGCGCACCGCCTCGCGGCACATTTCCTCGTCGATGCGGATTAAGGGGATGCCCATCCTCATCATCGCGGGGTTGCTCCTGATCTGCGGCATGTTCATCGACAGCTCGCCTGCCATCGTGCTGTTGTGCCCGATCCTCGCTTCTGCCGTGCAGGCCGTGGGCATCAATCCGGTGCAATTTGGCGTGGTCATGGTCATCGTGCTTACCATCGGCCTGCTTACACCGCCTGTGGGAACAGCGCTGTTTGTGGCAAGTAATGTGACCAAGGTTCCGCTTTTGAGACTGAGTTTAAGGGAGTTGCCTTTCATTGGTATCATGTTCTTAGCGGCCTTGATGATCGCCTATGTGCCCGAGACGGCAACCCGGGCGATCAAGGGCGGCCAATAACCTGATAAGGAGAACACGCATGAGCTATCACTTGTATTTGGGCATGGTCGGGGACGATTTCACCGGCTCCGGCGACGCAGCTTCATTTGCCGCGCAGTCGGGACTTAAGACCATGCTGTTTGACGGCATTCCCAATGAAATAGACTTGGAAAAAGAAGGGGTGCAGGCTGCCATCATTGCCTTAAAAAGCCGCATGGCTCCGGTGGAGGAGGCCAAGGCCGAATCGCTCAAAGCGGCAGTCTGGCTCAAAGAACACGGGGCCGAGCATATTTACAGCAAATACTGCTCTACCTTCGATTCCACCCCCAAGGGCAACATCGGGCCGATTTTGGACAACTTTTTGGAGCACTTTGGGGCCAAGGCCAGCTTTTTGTGCCCCGCGCTGCCCGTCAACGGCCGCGTGGTCAAAGACGGGATCTTGTACGTCAACGGCGTGCCGCTTGATGAAAGCCCCATGAAAAATCATCCCCTGACCCCCATGTGGGACGGCAGGCTCAAAAACCTGATGGAGGCTCAATCGAAGTACCCCTGCTTTGATGTGCCTCATGATCTGCTCTACGATGAGGACAGGCTCAAAGCCTTTATTGCCGATCTTGATCAAAAGCACGAGCACTACTATCTGGTGCCTGATTATGCCGATGACAATGACGCGGCCCAAATTGCCAAGGTCTTTGGTTCTATGCAGGTGCAAAGCGGCGGCTCGGGCATTCTGACCGCCTTGGGCAAACTGTACGGAGGCAAGGGCGCTGATGACACTTCGCACTTGCCTAAGTCCACGACCCAAGGCAAGGCGCTGCTTTTGGCAGGCTCCTGCTCGGTGGCCACGCAGCAGCAGATCAAAAACTTCATTGCCCAAGGCAACCGCTTCATCAAAATCGATTCGCGCAAGCTCATGGCAGGCACGCTGACGGCACAGATGGTCTGGGATGAAGTGCAAAAAGAAGACTCCGTGTGCCTTGTCTACTCCTCGGACAATGCCCAAAACGTGGCAGCCTTGCAAAAAGAGTTCGGGGTGGAGCCCTTAGCTGCCAAGATTGAGGGACTTATGACCGAGCTTACGGTTTTGGCTTATGAGGCAGGCTATACCCGCTATATCGTCGCAGGCGGCGAGACGTCAGGAGCAGTCATGAAAGCCCTGCCTGCCGACGGCTACCTGATAGGCCAAAGCGTGGCCCCGGGCGTGCCCGTCATGAAGCCCTCGAGGCACCCAAGCCTGAGGCTGGTGTTAAAGTCGGGCAACTTTGGCGATCCCAACTTCTTTGACACGGCTTTGAAGTTCACCGACGGCAATTAGGATCCTCATTTGTATTATTGACTAATCTCTTTTGATGATAAAGCCGGCGCTGCCGGCTTTATTGTCCCTGCCGCCAAAGAATGCATGTTGCAGGCCTTTTCCTTTGCGGCCCGAGAGTTGTCGGCGCATGACAGATTGCAGGGGCAAGATTGACTTAAGATGCCTAAGCTTCTGCAAATTCCCCGTCAAGGGCCAAGAGCAAAAAGAAAGTTTGAGGGTAAAGCAAAACAAAAGGAAGCCTGCCTCGTTTTTTGAGGGGCAGGGCACAAGGGCAAGCCTTGGCTTGCCACAAGACAGGGACAAGCAAAGGCAGGATAACCTGCCTGCTCCATAAATGGTTTTTGTCTTTTAAGGTTAAACTTAACGGCCGTTGACAGCCTTTTTCAGCTCGGCGCCTGCCGAGAAGGAAGGGGTCTTGGAAGCCGGGATCTGTATGACCTCTCCGGTCTTGGGGTTGCGGCCTTCGCGCGAATTGCGCTCGGTAATCTTAAAGGTTCCAAAGCCTACCAACTGTACCCGCTCGCCATCGGCCAAAGACTCGCTGACGGTCTCCAACATAGCATCTAAAGCCTTACGGGCATTGGCAGCAGACAACCCTGAACGGTTGGCAATCTGGGCTACAAGATCAGATTTGTTCATTACGAAAATCCTTGTTTTGTTGTTCTATACGTCCTAAAGACACCGCCACTCATGGTAGCGCAATCGTCCCTTTGAACGCATCTTATTCCCTTAAGATCATGATTTAAAGATAAAATGCGCTAAGGTGCCTAAATTTCAGCACAACAATGTTAAATAAGCAATACTTGCATACGAAAAATGGCTTTGTACAGGCCAATGCGCATAAACTTCCCGCCTTTGCCCCCAAATTGCACGGCCAAAACTCCATCTTAAAGCCCCCGGGGCACCGTTTTTGTTCCCCCAAAAGGGCCTTTTGACCATCCATCTTTGAGGCTTATCCTCTTTTTTTGAAAGTTGATGTAAACAGGCACAAGCTTAAATAACTCCCGGGCAAAGAGGCGCCTTGCGCCGCCATCTTATTGCATAAAGGGCTGTTGTGCAAACCACGGCCGATATCTATGCTCGCCATCAAAGGCGCCGGCACAACCTAAAAAACATCAGCCTTAAGGCGCCGCTCAAGATTGCCGAGGCGCCCTGGTCTTAGGCTTTGGCAAATCCTCCCTATCCTTGGGTGTCCTGTGCAGGCATCAACAATCGCTTTTAACCTATACCCGCCGCAGATGACAGGCAGGGCAAGGCTTATTCGATGAGATCTTGCACGTGCAAAGCCGCACGAGGATCTGTCTTTGGCCGCAGAGTCTTCCATCATCTTGCACCAAAAAGATGTCGAGGCTCTCTTGCAGGTTTTTGACAGCCAGATATCAAGAGGCGACTGTCGTGCTCGCCTTGCATGATCTTGATGTCATCAAATGCCGGCGCATCATCGACATGCGGACCAAGGCGGGGAGCACGGGAGACTGCCGCATGTCAGGCCCCATTGACTATCTTTAAAGTAAAAAAGTCTTGCAGCCCCGTATGCAAAATAAAGCCTCTGCCTGTAAAGCCCAAGCCCCGGGCGCCCTCGATTTTAATCTTGCTTAATCCTGCCTTGGATCCTTTTAAAGGGGCTGAGTCCTTCAAATCTTCTTGCCCCAAGCCTTTTTTTGATGGCGGTCTGCCTTGTCTTATCGCACAGTGCCTCGCGTGGCACAGGCGCTGTCGTCCCGTCTGTTTGTTTTCACAATTTAAAGACCTGCTGTAAATTTTCAAAAAATAAGCCCTCTTTAAGAGAAGCACCCTGCATTGTAAAAGCAGTCCTTGTTTTTGGCCAAAAGCTTGTTTTGCCAAGCTTTATCCCCTGCCAAGGTGCAATTTTGGCCGCATCAACTTTTCGCGTCGGCCTGTATTTATTGGAGTGCTGCACGCTAATTTAGTTTTGCGTGAAATATATTTTTGATCCGGCTCGCATAATTGCGCTCATTTGTGGGGTTTATGTGATCGATGTCGGGTTTTATTTATTAATAAACTTTACCGTATTTCATAAAGATGTAAAGTTTACGTCAACGCAGTTCATTCTAAAAAGGAAACACATTCATGACCACAGACGTAAGATTTGCAACCAGGCTCAACTCTTTTGCATCCTGCGCCCGCGCCTTCTGGCCGGATCTCAAGGGCAAGCCTGACACCTATCAGATGATCGAGCGCGCCGCCACCGTCAAGGGACTCACCGACGTCGATCTCAACTACCCCCAGCACATCAAAAACGATGTGCCCAAGCTTAAGTCCTTCATCGCCGATCACGGCCTTAATGTCAACGGCATGGCCATGCGCTTTAACACCATCCCCGAGTTTCAGCTGGGCGCCTTCACTCACCCCGAGGCGAGGGTAAGGCGCGAGGCGGTGGAGCTTACCAAGCGCGGTCTTGACTGCGGGCGCGAGTTTGGCACCAAGCTTATGACCATCTGGCTTGCCCAGGATGGCTTTGATTACTGCTTTCAGGCCGATTACGACAAGATGTGGGATGACATGATCTCCTGCTTTAGGCAGATCTGCGAGCATGCCCCCGATTGCGACATCAGCATCGAGTACAAACCCAACGAGCCTCGCGCCTACTCGATACTGCCCAATGCGGCCTCCACGCTTTTGGCCATAGAGGATATAGGCTGCCCCAACATGGGCATCACCTTGGACTTTTGCCATGTCCTGTTCGCAGGCGAAATCCCCGCCTTTGCCGCCTCCCTGGCAGCCAAGCGCACCCGTCTGCTCGGCCTGCACTTAAACGACGGCTGGGGCAAGCGCGATGACGGCTTGATGGTAGCCTCGGTCAACGTGCGCGCCACCTTGGAGCTTATCTACAAGTTAAGAAAGGAAAACTTCGGCGGGGCCTACTACTTTGACACCTTCCCCGATGCCTCGGGCATGGATCCTGTCAAAGAGGCCGAGGTCAATATCCGCACCGTCAAGCGCTTAATCAAGATGGCAGATTCCTTAAAGGGCAACAAAGCCCTCGAAGAGGCCCTTGCCAATCAGGATTCGCCTTTGAGCCAGGCCATTTTGGATGAAGTTCTGTTCAAAGACTGACAAACGATTTTTCAGGTTTAAAGATTTTTCAAAAACATGCATGGAGTAAATCATGAACGCAATTTTTAAAAAGACCTTAACAGGCGCCGCTTTGGCTTGTGCCTTAACTTTTGCCGCACAGGCTGCAAATTTGGCCCCCTTAAATTCCGACACCGAGCCTGACCGCATCGACTGGTCGCAATTGCAAGAGCGCTTTGGCGACGTCCCTGCCGTCAAGGAGGGCACCCGCATCGGCGGCGTCTCCAAGACCCTGACCAACGAGTACTGGCGCACCTTGGGCGAAGGCTATAGGAGCGAGGCTCAAAAGTACGGCGTTTTCGTCTCCTATCTGGCAGCTGCCAACGAGGATGATCAGTTAGGCCAGCTCTCCATTGCCGAGACCATGCTCACCGAAGGCTATGATGCCATTTTGGCCTCTCCGCAGTCTGATGCCAATTTGCAGGCTGCCTTTGACACGGCTGAGCAAAAAGGCGTGCCCTTCATCAACGTCAATGACGCCGTCATGCCTTTGACCAAGTACTACGTAGGCTGCGTGCAAAAAGACAACGGCGTGCGCGTGGCCCGCTGGTTCATGGAAAACACGCAAGGCGGCAAGGTGGCAGTCATCGAAGGGCAGCCGGGCGTCTATGCCGTAAAGCAGCGCACCGAAGGCTTCACCGAGACCATCGCGCAGGATGATCGCTTTGAGATTGCAGCCTCCGTGCCTGCCAACTGGAGCCGCGAGCAGGCCTACAATGCTGCCACCAACATCCTGCAAAGAACCCCCGATCTTTTGGGTTTTTACGTCAACAACGACGGCATGGCCTTGGGCGTGGTTGAAGCCGTCAAGGCAGCAGGCCTCCTTGGCACATGCTTTGTCTTCGGCACCGACGGCATCAGCGATGCTTACAAGTCCATTCGCGCAGGCGAGCTTACAGGCACCGTCGACTCCTTCCCGCTTTTGACAGGAGAGGTCTCCATGGAAGTTGCCTTGCGCATTGTCGGCGGTCAGGATCTGCCCCGCGTCATTTCCACCCCTCAGGCTTTGATCACGCAGGACAATGTCGAACAGTACAGCGTCCAAGACAGCGGGCAGCTTCGTCAGATCCTGCTTAACCAATAATCATCAACTTCACTTGAGGATAACAGCATGACTGTTGAGCGTTTAACGATGGAAGGCATGACCAAGCAATACGGTGTGGTCACTGTGCTTGAGGATGTCACCTTCCGCGTGCTCCCGGGTGAAGTTCACGGCCTCGTCGGAGAAAACGGGGCCGGCAAATCCACCCTGCTCAAGATGCTCTCGGGCGTCATCTCTGCCACCAAAGGCAGGATCTTAATTGACGGGCAGCAAGTGCACATCACCGATCCGCTGTCGGCACGCAACCTCGGTATAGCCATGATCCATCAGGAGCTGCAAAACGTTCCTGAGCTTACCGTGTTTCAAAACATGTATCTGGGCCGCTCCAAGACCACTCTTAAAGCCTTCGTGGACAAGAAACACGAGATTGAGCAGGTGCGCGCGGTCCTCCAAGATCTTGACCCCTCCATCGATCCGCGCACCAAGATTGGCGATCTGAAAGTCTCGCAACAACAGATCGTGGAGATCGCCCGCGCCCTCTTGGAGAAGGCCAAGGTCATCGCCATGGACGAGCCCACCTCCTCACTGACTCCTCAGGAGTTTGAGCGACTGTCCGTGCTCATCAAAAAGCTCGCCTCCCAAGGCGTGTCCATTATCTATGTGAGCCACAAGATGGATGAGATCTTCACCGTCTGCGATCGGGCCACCGTCTTGCGCGACGGACATTTCATCGATTGCGTGGACATGAAAAACGAGACCGAAGAGAGCATCGTCACCCGCATGGTGGGCCGCAAAATAGAAAAGGTCGGCCACAAATCCTATGCCACGGATGAATGCGTTCTAGAAATCCGGGATCTTGGGCGCGAGCCTGTGGTGCATAAGACCTCCATCAAGGTCCACAAAGGCGAAGTGCTGGGCATCTCGGGGCTGGTCGGCGCAGGTCGCACCGAGCTTTTCAGGCTCATAGCAGGATTGGACAAACCAACCTGCGGTCAAATTTTGGTGCACGGCAAAGAGCTTAAGCTTCACAGCGTCAAAGACTCCATTGCAAACGGCATCGGTCTTGTGCCCGAGGATCGCAAGCTTGAGGGCATCTTAAAGGAGCGCTCCATCAACATCAACATGGCCATGCCCGCCATGCATCAGTACACCTCCTTAAACTTCATCAGGCGCGGGTACTTAAGACAAATTGCCTACAAGATCATGAAGGGCCTCAACCTGCATCCTTTGGATGTGGACAGGGCCATCGGCACCTTATCGGGGGGCAATCAGCAAAAGGTCATCATAGGCCGCTGGCTCTCCTCAGGCACCGAGATCTTCTTGTTTGACGAGCCTACCCGCGGCATCGATGTGGGAGCCAAAAGCGAGATCTACTCGGTGATTGAAGATCTGGCAAGCCAAGGGAAGGTGGTCATGGTCATCTCCTCTGAGATGCCCGAGATCATCCGCATCTCAGACCGGGTGCTGGTGATGCGCGAAGGGCAGATCTCTGCCGAGCTTACAGGCGATGAGATCAACGAAGAGAACCTTGGCACCTACGCCATCGGGCAGAAGACCAAGCTTAAAGCTTCCTCCCAAGCCTCGGACTGACCAATTAATCTTGCAGCTTTATCTACACGGAATTTTTTAAAATGTCTGACGCAAAGCAAAATCTTAAGAACGCGTTTGCCTTAAAGTTCAGCATACGCGACATGGGCACCCTCATCGGCCTTGTGATCATCTTTGCCGTATTTGCCTTCTTGTCTCCGGTCTTTTTGACGGTGCCAAACTTAATCAACATCATGCAGCAATCGGCCATCAACGCCATCGTGGCCCTGGGCATGACCATGGTCATCATCACCTCGGGCATCGATCTGTCGGTAGGCCCGGTGGCAGCTTTGGCCGCCGTTTTGTGCGCCTCGATGATGGTGGCAGGCGTGCCGGTGCCGCTGGCGGTGCTTTTGGCTCTGTCAGGAGGCGCAGTTTACGGCCTGTTCAACGGCGTGCTCATCGCTTATGCAGGCTTGCAGCCTTTCATCGTCACCTTGGGCGGTTTGTCCTTGTGCCGCGCTTTGGCCTTGATCTACACGGGAGGCAACCCCATCTTCGGCATCCCCCAAGGCTTTCGCGCCTTTATCAACGGCTCTCTTTTGGGGATCCCCTGCCCCGTGATCATTGCAGGCGCGGTGGCAATCGTGCTGTACATTACCCTGACCAAGACTCCTTTTGGCGAGTACATATTCGCCATCGGCGGCAATGAAGAGGCAGCGCGCGTCTGCGGCGTGCCCGTGGCCAAGACCAAGATTGCCGTATACGTCATCTCGGCCATCCTCGCCTCCATCGCAGCCTTGATTTTGGTGGGCCGCCTGGGAGCTGCCGATCCGACCTTAGGCAACTTGTGGGAGATGAATGCCATTGCCGCGGCGGCCATCGGCGGCGCCTCTTTGCTTGGCGGCAAGGGCAGCGTGATAGGCACCATCTTGGGTGCTATAATCCTGGGGACGCTGATTAACGGCTTTACGCTGCTTAACATCCAATCTTTCTACCAGCTGTTTGCCACCGGTGTCATCATCATCGCAGCCATGCTCGTAGACAGGGCCACGCGGGGCAAATAGGCAGTTTCATTAAAAACAAAGACAGGACAAAGGCAATGATGGATCCCAAGACTGTAGGCGCGCACATCAGGATGAGAAAACCTTCTCTCACCCCCTTGGAGCTGAAGGTTTTGGAAAACATCATTGCCGACGAGAATTTTTCAGACCGTACGTCCATTAAGGAAATTGCCAGGCAAAACGATGTCTCTGAAGCCATGATCGTCAAGATCGCCAAGAAATTGGACTTCAAGGGATTTCGCGAGCTGCGCTCAAGCCTCTCCTTGTATCAAAAAGAAGAAGTCTCGCAGCTGTTCTCGGAGATTTCCCCCGATGACAGCATGCAAACCTTAATCTCCAAAGTCTTTGGCAACTCCATTCAGGCTTTGGAGGAAACCCAGGCTATTTTGGATGTTCATGCGCTGGAAAGAGCAGCCGATCTGCTGTTTAAAGCCCGCGAGATCCTGCTGTTCGGAGTAGGCGGCTCGGCAGTGATCTGCTCGGATTTAAGCCATAAGCTGTTGCGCATAGGAATGCGCTCCCAATCGCTGAGCGACTCGCACATGATGCTGATGTCGGCTGCCATCTGCAACGATGACAGCGTGGCGCTTGCGGTCAGCCACTCGGGCACCACCACCGACGTCATCGAAGCGATGCAGCAGGCGCGCAATGCCGGGGCCCGCACCATTGCCGTCACCAATTACCCGCATTCGCCCATCAAAGAATATGCCGACATAGTTCTGACTTCCACCTCGCAAGGATCGATGTTTTTAGGCGAAAACGCAGCCTCCCGCATTGCCATGCTCAATATCCTTGATGTGCTCTTTGTGGCCATCGCCACCAAGAACCTCAAACGGTCTTCGGATAATATCCTCAGGACACAGGCTGCGGTTCAAGACAAACGCGTCAAGTAAGCCTCAGCCTGCTCCTTGGGATGAGCAGGAACAGAAAAATGCAAAAAACAGTGGTTGTAGGCTCGCTTCATTACGACATTTTTGTGGAAGGTCCTCACCGCCCGGCCAAGGGCGAGACCGTTCAGGGTTACAGGTGGTATCCCAAATTCGGCGGCAAAGGCGGCAATCAGGCCGTGGCTGCGGCCAAAGCAGGCTGCGATGTGGTCATGGTCAGCGCCGTGGGCGAAGACTCCTTTGCCCCTGCCATCTTAAAGGTGCTGCAAGAGCAGCGCATCAAAACCGATTATATTCAAACAGTTAAGGATGCCGGCACCGGCATGTCGGTGGCCATTGCCGACGACGAGGGCGATTACGGGGCGGTCATCGTCTCGGGCGCCAATGGCAAAATCGACAACTGCGTTTTTGACTCAGACGAAATCTTCGAGGGTGCAGGCATGCTCATCTTGCAAAACGAAGTGAGCGATGAGACCAATCTGATGGCAGCGAGGGCTGCCAAAAAGCGCGGCGTCAAGGTGTGCATCAACGCAGCCCCTGCCAAGCCCATGCCTTATGATCTGGCCCCTTTGATAGATATTTTGATAGTCAACCAGGTTGAAGCCGAGGCCGTTTGCGGCCTCAAATCTGACACCCTGCAAGAGGCTTTGATCTGCGCCCAAAAGCTTGGTCAAACCTATCCCATGGTCATCGTCACCGCAGGCGGCGAAGGGGTGGCCTATGCAGTCAAGGGAGGCGCAAGCGGCAGCCTGCCTGCCCATAAGGTCAAGGTGATCTCGACCCACGGCGCGGGCGACTGCTTTGTGGGGCACCTCTCGGCCAAGCTGACGCAGGGGGCAAGCCTTGAGGAGGCGGTAAGCCATGCCAATAAGCAGGCAGCCTATCACGTCTCCCATGTGCAAAAAGACAACAATCTTGCCGTTTAAGTTTTAAACACTCCTCTGCCCATGCGCATCAAAAACAGGCCTTATGGCCTGTTTAATTTGATCTGCTCTTCAAGACAGCCAAATGCTCCGCTGCATCTTTTGCAACCTGCACGGCAATGTCATCCCAGGCTTTTTCCATGGTAAGCGTCGGCTGACCGGCAAATAAGGCTGGATCATAATAATGAGCCTCGTACTCGCCGCTCCAGACCAGATCTCCGAAGGCAAAGGAGGCCTTAAAGAAGACATCGGCCTTATCTATCAGGTTAAGCATTCTAAACCCCGCCGAGTACGAGTACTCAAAGTCGCTGCGGGCATCTTCCACCGTGATGACAAGAGGCTTGGCATTCTCATCAAAAACAAACACTTCCTGCAAGGCAAGCTCAATTCTGCCCGACAGACCGCTGCCGGTGGGTATATGCGTTTTTGAGCCGCGGCCCCCGAAACCCTCGGCACCCTTAACCTCTTCCATGTATACAAAAGAAGCAGGGTCCCATGAGACAGTCAGCCTGAGATCTTGTTTTGGGATCTCCTGTCTTATCAGGGCCACTGTCTCATCGCTAAGTTCAGGCTCGAAAAAAGGCAGGATGATGGTGCACCCTGTAAACAGCATCAGGCAGGCTGCCATGCCTGCACAAAAGCAGACAGGGCGGCGCAACATCTTACAAGAAATCATGCTCAACTCCTTTTAAAACTTCCGTCAAAGACATCCGTGTCTGCTCTTATTATCATATGACAGCGCGCGTCAATGCAATTTTGGCAAGATGCCGCCCCTTAAGCTTGCGGCAAGATCTGTGAGCGTGAGCAGAGCACGCAAAGCGGATCTGTGCTTTGATCTCTCCCGGGGTAAACGTGATGACATTTTTCAGGCCAATAAATTTTGTAAATCACAAGCAATTCGTGCCAATAAGTTGCATCATGAACAAGAAATTCGTACTAAAAAGTTGCGATATGAACAAAGAATTCGTGCCAAAAAGTTGCAACAAATGTCAAAAATTCGTTTGAAAAATTTTGCAAAAATTTATAAATTCATTTAAAAATTTATAAGGTCTATACAAAAACTCAAATCAATAAATCAAAGATCCTTTCGCCGCATCACAGAGCAAGGAGGCATCATGCTTAAAAGAAAGATAGAGACTGTTTTGCTTGACTGGAAAAACTCGGAGGACCGCAAGCCTCTTATCATCAAAGGCTGCCGTCAGTGCGGCAAAACCAGCTCTGTCCTTAATTTTGCCAAAAAACACTACAAGCATGTGATCTATCTTAACTTTTTTGAAAACAAGGCATTGTCCTCCATTTTTGATGGCTCCTTGGAGATTGACGAGCTGGTGCGTCTGATGTCTGCTTTCCGAGGGCTAAACGGGATCTTTGAGAAGGGCAACACGGTTATCATCTTCGATGAGATCCAAGAGTGCCCTCAGGCCCGCACATCTTTGAAGTTTTTTCACAAGGATGGCCGCTATGACGTTATCGGCACAGGATCGCTGCCCGGAGTATTGGGATACGGCAAAGAGCCCGCATCTTATCCTGTGGGATCCGAAAGCATGGTTGAAATGTATCCTCTGGATTTTGAAGAGTTTTTGTGGGCAAACGGCATAGACGATTCAATCATTGCCATGCTGCAGCAATGTCTTGATAACGAAACTGCGGTTCCTGAAGCTCTTCACCTGCGCATGCGCGATCTTTTGTTGACTTACACAGTGGTGGGAGGCATGCCTGAGGTAGTAAACCGCTACGTAAAATCAAAACAAATGAACAGGATCCTCAAGCTGCAAAGAGATATTGTCAGCTCCTATAAGGATGACATGATCAAATACGCCGCAAGCAAGAACAAGGCCCATATCAGAGAGTGCTTTGAGTCCATCCCAAGGCAGCTTGGCAAAGAGAACAAGAAATTTCAGTATTCGGCGATCTCATCGGGCGGCGGGGCTGCGAAGTATGCAGGAAGTCTGCAATGGATTGAAGATGCCGGGATCATCGCCCGCTGCCATAACCTGTCAACACTTGAGCTTCCGTTAGACGGGAACGCCATCGACAACGTTTTTAAGGTCTATATGCGCGACTGCGGCCTGTTTACGAGCATGCTTGAGGATGGGACGCAATACGACATTTTGAAAGGAAATCTCTACAGCTGCAAGGGGGCTGTTTTTGAAAATCTCATCGCAGACATTTTGTGCAAGATGGGACGCAAGCTTTATTATTACCGCAAAGCAAGCGGTCTTGAGATTGACTTCATCATCCGCTACCAAGGGCACTGCACCCCTGTTGAGGTTAAAGCTGCGACGGGGGACGCGAAGAGCCTCAAAACAGTTTTAAATCACCCTGAAAAATATAAAGTGGGACGCGCCATCAAGCTTGGGGACTGCAATATCGGAAGCTCCGAAAAACTGCTCACATTGCCCCATTACCTGGCATTTTTGCTAAGAGGCTGCTAGCAATCTGCCTGAAGGCCTGTCAGTTTGATTGCACGACTGCCCCGGTCATCAGGCCGGGGCAGCAGGTTGCCATACAAGGAGATTAAATCAGGCTTACCACATCAAAGGTTGCCTCGGGGTTAACATCAGCTGCATAGTCGACCCCTGGGATCTCAAAGCCGAACAATTGCAAGAACTGCGTCTTGTAGTCCTCGTAATCGGTCATTTCCTTGAGGTTTGAGGTGGTGATCTGAGGCCACAGCGCCTTGCACTGTCCCTGCACGCTGTCAAGAAGCTCCCAACTGTCCATGCGCACGCGGCCTTCGTCATCAAGCTCGCAATTGCTGCCGTACAGGGAATCTGAGAACATGCGCCAAATGTGCTCGATGACAGACTCGTAGTTGCCCATCTTGCGCATCACCCTAAAACAGATTGAAATGTACAAAGGCATGACGGGGATGGCAGAGGAGGCCTGAGTTACCACGCTCTTGAGCACTGCCACGCGGGCATCGCCGCCAACAGATGCCAAAAGCTCGCGGTTGGCCTTGGCGGCGCGGTCGAGATCTTCTTTGGCCTTGCCCAAAGTGCCGTGCCAGTAGATGGGCCAGGTGATCTCGGTGCCGATGTAGCTGTAGGCTACGCTCTTGCAGCCTTGGGCCAGCACGCCTGCTTCGCTTAAAGCCTTGATCCAAAGCTCCCAGTCCTGACCGCCCATGACTTTTACGGTATTGTCGATTTCATCGGCTGCGGCAGGCTCGATGGAGGCCTCGATGATCTCATCTTTGTTGGTATCGATGGCAGTTGAGGTATAGGTCCTGCCGATGGGCTTTAAAGAGGAGCGCACTACCTCGCCTGTGCCCGGCATCTTGCGCACGGGGGCGGCCAGGGAGTAAACCACCAGATCTATTTGCCCCAAATCTTGTTTGATGGTCTCAATGACGGCCTGACGGGTCTCGTCCGAGAAGGCATCGGCATTAAAATTTTTGACGTACAAACCTGCCTCTTGGGCGTATTTGGTGAAAGCTGCGCTGTTGTACCAGCCTGCGCTGCCCGGGCGCTTGGCGGTGCCCGGTTTCTCAAAGAACACGCCGATGGTGGCCGCGCCGCTGCCAAAGGCTGCGCTGATGCGGGAGGCCAAGCCGTAACCTGTGGAAGCGCCTATGACCAAAACCTTCTTGGGACCGTTTTGGATTTGGCCGCAGCTTTTTACATAGTCGATCTGCGATTTGACATTGGCCATGCAGCCTGTCGGATGGGTGGTAACGCAAATAAAGCCGCGAACTTTGGGCTCGATGATCATCTCAATTGACTCCTAAGTGCCGGTAATTCTTAACAATGCCCTCAATTATAACCGTGGCAGGGAAGATCTGCGCATCTTAAGGCGTTTCTGCTCCCTATCCTGCGCTTTTTGGCACGAGCGGCAGCCGCCTGCGCAAGATTGCAGATGCAGGCAGATAAACTTTATTCCTGTCTAAAAAGACGATGCGTGAAGTTGTTAGCTTTGAGGCTTATAATGGACTGTCTGTCGTATAAGTTTATTATAAATAAGGCTTTTAAGCCCTGTGTCGGATTTTGTCATGAAAATCTATCATTGCAAGAAAACCTGCCTGTTTTTGAATTCTTTGTTTAAAGCCTTCGCCGTGCAAGCCTTAAGGCGCTCTCTGTCTTGTTTGGGCTTAAAAACCGCTCGCGCCCGGGGTTTGGGCTTGGGTCTTTTGATGGGGCTTTGTTGCAGCACTCAGGCATTGGCCATTGCCGCAAGCTCGCAGCCGCTGCCGGGCTCCGTCATAGGCGTGGCTTATGTGGGGGCGGACAATCAAATTTACGGGACGCGCGCGGATGAATATTTTCACCCTGCATCCACGCAAAAGCTGATTACGGTCTTAGCGGCCATGCTCTATTTAGGGCCCGATTATCGCCTCAACACCACATTGAATCTGCCTGTCTCCAAGGTGCAAAACTCCAAGATAGTGTTAAACGAAGGCGGGGTGCTCGACGGCAATGTCGTCATCAAGTTCACAGGCGATCCGACCTTAACCACGCAAGGCCTCAAATCTTTAATCAAAACCTTAAGCGACAACGGGGTCAAAACGGCAACCGGCACCTTATTTTTGGATGTGAGCAAATTTGGCGGCCGCAGCCGCGGCCAAGGCTGGTCATGGAATGATCTGCCCGTGTGCTTTACCGCCCCCTCATCTGCCATCATCTTAAACCGCAACTGCGCCTACGCCGAGCTTCAAACCCCCGCCGTAGGGGAGTGGGCTGCCCCCGTGATAGCCTCGCGAACCCCCATCGGCATCAGTGCCGAGGTCATGGGCGTGTCAGCGCGCGATTACGGCGGCGATTGCGAGCTTGAAACGCAGCTTTTCATCGACAATCGCTACCATCTCACAGGCTGCGTGCCCGTGCAGGACAAAGGCAAAAACTGGCCTTTGACATTGGCAGTATCCGATCCTCTGCGCTGGGGCATTGATCTTACAGAGCAAATACTTTCAGACCTCAACTTAACCTTCCAAGGCGGCATCAAGATTGCCTACCGGCCTTTGGACGGCTATGAAAGCGTGGCCAAGATCTCATCGGCCCCGCTCAAGGAGCTTGTGACCTACACTTTGCACAAGAGCAACAATCTTTACGCAGATGCGATTGCCAAGAACATTGCCTACGAGTATTACAACGTGCCTGCCACCTACGAGCGGGCCGCGCGCGCCATCAGGGCCATCTTATATCAGTATGCCAACATCAGCCTCGGGGATGCGTATCTGGTCGACGGCTCGGGGCTGTCGCCGCACAATCTCATGACCCCAAGGCAGCTTTTGAACCTGCTTACCTACATCAAAAACAACGATGACACGCTGCACCTGATGGAGTGCCTGCCCGTATCGGGGGAGTCGGGGACTTTGCACTGGCGAGGCTCGACCATCAACAAGCCCTTGGCGCACAACGTGATTGCCAAAACGGGCACCTTGCAAAATGTCTCAAACCTCGCAGGCTTTGTGAGAACCAAGTCAGGGCAGCTTTCGCCTTTTGTGATCTTCACCAATGCCATCACCTACTCGCAGAAGATCCGCGATCAGGTCAAATACCGCCGCATTGCCTCGCCCCATTACGCTTACGAGCGGTATCTGCTTGAAAATATCTACGATGAAAAAGCCATGGGCAGGGATTTTTAGTACAATGGCTTTTGCACCGCAAAGACTAAACCAACCAAGCAAGAAGTCTCAGTGCCGATTAGAGGTTACCCAAATGAAGACTATCGAGAAGTCGCACAAACTTGACAACGTCTGCTATGACATTCGCGGCAAGATCCATCAGGAAGCGTGCCGCATGGAAGATGAAGGCATCAGGATCTTAAAATTAAACATCGGCAATCTGGCCAGCTTTGGTTTTGAGGCTCCTGAGGAGGTTGTGCGCGATGTAGTCCGCAACCTCCCCGATTCCCAGGGTTATTGCGAATCCAACGGCATTTTCTCGGCCCGCAAGGCCATCGCCCAATACTATCAGCAAAAAGGCCTCAAGCACGTGGATGCCGATGACGTCTACATCGGCAACGGCGTCTCCGAGCTTATCACCATGTCCCTCAACGCCCTTTTGAACAACGGCGACGAGATCTTGGTGCCGGCCCCCGACTATCCTTTGTGGACCGCAGGCGTCTCCTTGGCAGGAGGGCGCCCCGTGCATTATTTGTGCGACGAAGGGGCCGACTGGTACCCCGACTTGCAGGACATTGAAAAGAAGATCACCTCGCGCACCCGCGGCATCGTGGTCATCAACCCCAACAACCCCACAGGCGCCGTCTACAGCACCGAGCTTTTGCTTGGGCTCATCGAAATTGCCCGCAAGCATGATCTCATCATTTTCTCCGATGAAATCTACGATAAGATCTTGTACGACGATTGCGCCCACCGCAGCATCTGCACCCTGTGCGACGACGTCAACATCATCACCTACAACGGCCTCTCCAAGGTCTACCGCGCCTGCGGTTTCCGTCAGGGCTGGATGGTGATCACGGGCCCCAAGGCCAAGATCAAAGGCTATCTTGAGGGCATCAACATCATGATGGCCATGCGCTTGTGCGCCAATGTGCCCTTGCAGCACGCCATTCAGACGGCTTTGGGCGGATATCAGAGCATAAACGAGCTTATTGTGCCGGGCGGCAGGCTCAGAGTGCAGCGCGATGCCTTATACGAGAGGCTCAATGCCATCGACGGGGTGAGCGTGGTCAAGCCCCGCGGCGCTTTGTACATGTTCCCAAAGCTTGACATCAAAAAGTTCAACATCAAAGACGATCAGCGCTTTGCCTTGGATCTGTTAAAGCAGGAAAAAATGCTGGTGGTGCAAGGCACGGGCTTTAACTGGCCGGTGCCCGATCACTTCCGCCTGGTTTTCCTGCCCACGGTGGATGTGCTCAATGACGCCTGCGATCGCTTAGAGCACTTTTTAAAAGGCTATCGGCAATAATGAAGCAGTCGACTTTTTTGGCCTGGATCATGCGCATGTCGCTCATCAAAAGATGGGCGCTCATGCTGTGCTTTCGCAAAGAAAATGTCTCCGAGCACTGCCATCAGGTGGCGGTGATAGCCCATATGCTTGCGGTCATCAAAAACAAAAAGTTCGGAGGCGCAATTGATCCCAAGCAGGCTGCGGTGCTGGCGCTGTATCATGAGGTCTCAGAGAGCAAGCTTCAAGATCTCAACTCCAAGACCAAGTACTTAAATCCCGAGTTTACCAGGCAGTACAAGCTTTTGGAGAAGATGGCAGAAAACGAGTGCTTAAGCACGCTGCCCTCCGATCTGCAAGAGGAGTTTGCAGGGCTCATCATTCAGGATAATGTCGATGCGCAGTACAAAAAACTTGTCAAGGCTGCCGATCTTTTGGCCGCCTATATCAAGACCAACGATGAGCTGCGCTTTAACAATCAGGAATTTATTCATGTCAAAGAGGGCCTTGCGCCCAAGCTTGAGGCCTTGTGCCAAAGCATGCCCGAGGTTGAGTACTTCATGAAAGTCTTCGTGCCCTGCTGCTGGGCCACGGTCGATCAATTGGCAGGCATGGACAAGCAAAAAGAGTACATTCAAGGCTGATATGCCCAAATCCCAAGTGCGCTTCATCACCGATGACCAAGGACGCCCCACCCATGCCGTCCTGCCCATGGCCCTGTACCAAGAGGTGATGGATTTTTTGGGCAGCCTCAACCAAATTGACCCTGCCGGGACCAAGGACAATTTGACCCTGCCCTCTCAAATCTTTCCTTTGTGCTACCTTAAAACCAGAACCGGGCAGGCCAAAGGTTATGCCCAAGGCAGCGTCAAAAGCCCCCGCTTCGTGCTGTTAAAAGGCTCGATGATTGCAGCCTCTGCCAACGAAAGCGTGCCCTCCCACGTGGTGCAGGCCCGCGACCGCCTCAAGGCTCAAGGCTCCTTGGTTTTCATCAAACAGGATAATTGCTACAATCTTGTCACCGATATCACGCTTCCCTCCCCAAGCTTTGCGGCGATGCTGGTCACCGGCAATGCCTGCAGCGGCCTTAAGGTTTGGAAGGATGCCAAAGGCACTCCCTTAAAAAGCATCTTGGGAAAGCCGTCCTAGTGCGAGGAAAAAATTTAATCTATGTCAGATCGATCTGCGCCCAAGCGCAAATTTAAGGCAGGCTTTAATGGCTCCTTAAAACATTTGAGCAAAAAAGAGCCATCCCGCGGCACCCCAGATCCTTACAAGAAAAACGCCAAAAAGCCTTTTAATCACGACTCGCGCCCGCGCAGGCCCATTAAGGAGCATCTTGGCTTTTCCGATTTTCAGCTGCGCCTGGTCGGCAGCATCCTGCGCATGGTCTTTGAGGAGAAAAAGCCTTTGGACAGGGCTTTTGCCTTCTATTTTGCCAAGGTCAGGCTCCCTTCAGTGGAGCAGGGCTTTATCTTAAGGCAGGTAAACTCCATGTTCCGCCGCCTCTCCTATTATGCCTACGCTGCCTCCTTGCGCCGTCCTTCGGACTTTGAGCATCACATCAACCGCCTCATCACGGTCTATTGCGCAGACCAAGGCTGGCCTTTGCCCGACCTTGATGCACCCGGGTTGGATAAAAGCAAGATAGTCACCCGCTTGGGGCAGGCTAGCAACAATCCTCTGATGGTCCAAGGCTGTCCCATCTGGCTTGAAGAGCTTGGCAGCCGCGCCTATGGCGAGGGGTGGGAGCAAGAGCGCAAGGCCTTGGGATCCGATGCCCGCCGCTTCATCAGAACCAATACCCTCAAAACAGACCGCAATGCCCTGGCCTCGGAGCTGGCCGCAGAATGCGTGGTCACCCGTCCCGTCAAGGATGTCCCCACCGCATTGGAAGTTACCTCCAACAGTGCCCTGTTTAGGACCAAGTGCTTTAAAAACGGCTTTTTTGAGCAGCAGGATGCAGGATCGCAGCTTATCGCCCCATTCTTGGATGCAGGGGAGAAAATGACGGTCATCGACACCTGCGCAGGCTCGGGGGGCAAGACTTTGCACCTTGCCGCCCTCATGCACGGCAAGGGCAGGCTCATCGCCACCGACACGCAGGGCTTCAAGCTTGAAGAACTCAAAAAGCGCGCCGCCCGCGCCGGGGCCTTTAACATTGAAACCAGGGTCATCGATTCGACCAAGGTCATAAAGCGCCTTTACGATCAGGCAGACCGGGTTTTGATAGACGCCCCCTGCTCGGGCACGGGCGTGATCCGCCGCACCCCCGATTCCAAGTGGAAAGATCTGCGCGACAGGCTCCCCGAGCTTTTGTTCTTGCAGCAAGATCTCCTAAAGCGCTATACCCTCACTTTAAAAGTCGGAGGACTGGCCGTCTACTCGACCTGCTCCATCCTGCCCCAAGAGAACAACAAGCAGGTGCAGTTTTTCTTGGAACATTGTAACGGGGCCTTCGAGCTGGTCGAAGAGAAGCAGATCTTGCCCTCATCAGGCTTTGACGGCTTTTACATGGCCAAATTGCGCCGCCTCAAGTGACCCCATAAAGCTTTGCCGCCTTATGCGGCAAGGCTGCCCCATATTCCTGCCCTGTCCTCGCGCTCTTAAGACTCTCAATGCCCAATCTTCACCGTCTTTAGTGTTCAAGGATACGCTAAACCGCCTGAGGATGCGGTTTGAAGCGTCTTTTTGGCGTTACCGGTTATGATGCACAAAGTTGCGCGGATCTTGGCATTTAAATCATGGACTGCTCCAAAATTTGCCTCTTATCATAAATCATGTGAACCGACAATTTTAGGTTTCGATTTCAAAAAACTTTGAAGCAGGGTACGCGGATGCGGTCCCTGCCAAAATCGCCCCCTGCCGCTTCCTCTCTTAAAAACCTTTTGAAGATCGCGCCTTGCTGTCAGATGCATCTTTTGAGACCAAAGCCCGGGCGGCCGAATAGCTGTCGCAAGACGGGCAGATCTTCATCGGAAAGCGCGAATGCTTGCTAAAAGAA
>CAZYXT010000026.1:8688-23185 GCA_964651505.1 uncultured Enterobacterales bacterium | reverse complement strand
CCGATGGTAGTGCAGCTTGTCTGTGCAAGAGCAGGTCACCGCCGGGCGCCCCTTTCAAGAGACCGCAGAGCAAAAACTCTGCGGTTTTGCGTTTTTGGCGTTGCCTGATTGCCGATAAAATTGCTCCTTGCAACTTGTGCCATAATAGAGCCGTAAAGTTACGAGGAATACCATGCAAACAAAACTGTTTACCAAACTTGAGGCAGGCTCTTTGACTTTCAAAAACCGCCTGCATGTCCCTCCCATGTGCACCTGGCAGACTGCCAAGCGCGACGGGGTTGCCAATCAAAACCACCGTAACCACTACTCGACATTGGCCCGCGGCGGCTTTGGCGCCGTTACCATCGAGGCTGTCGGGGTGGTGCCCGAGGGGAGGATCTCGCCTTTTTGCCTGGGACTGTGGAACGATGAGTGCCAAGCAGGCTTTAAGGCTCTTGTTGATGCCATGAAGCAGGCCGACAGCTCATGCAAGGTGCTGGTGCAATTAAATCACGCAGGCCGCAAGGCAAGCTGCGATCCTGCGCGCGATCATTATGCAAAGCCTGAGGCGGGAGGGTGGAACATCGTTGCCCCCAGTCCCATCGCCTCCTTGGGGCGCGGTTTTCCTGTGCCGCATGCATTGAACAAAGATGAGATAGGGCAGATTGTCGACTCTTTTGCACAAGCCTCCACGCGCGCCGTTGATGCAGGGGTGGACGGCATCATGCTGCACGGGGCTCACGGCTTTTTAATCCATCAGTTTTTATCGCCCCTTTCCAACACCCGCACCGACGAGTATGGCGGCAGCCTTGAAAACCGTCTGCGCTTTTTAAAGGAGATCTTGGAGGCGGTGCGCAAGAGCATCGGCACGTCCTGCGAGCTTGGGATCCGCTTAAGCTATACCGATTGGGCCGATGGCGGCCTTTCCGATGAGGACATCACGGCCATCATCAAATTGTGCGAGGCCTATAACCTCTCCTTTGCGGACGTCTCCACGGGCGGACTTGTAAGCGTGCCAATCCCCATCTCCCCCGGGTACCAGCTGCCCTTTGCCGCCAAGGTCAAAGCCCAAACCAAGATGGCCGTCTTTGGCGTGGGGCTCATCCAAAATGCCTATCAGGCCGAAACTGCCTTGCAGCTTGGCGCCTGCGATGTCATCGACATCGGCCGCAAGGCTTTATCCGATCCTTTCTTCCCTTACCGGGCTGCGGCCGATTTAAAAGAGCAAAATCTTGAGGTGCCGTTCCTGCAAAAATTTGCCATGAACTTTTAGGCCCTCAAAGTGCCTTATAAAAACTAAAAGCCGCCCCTAGGCGGCTTTTAGCATTATTTGCAGTCTTTTATCATGTTTTTGATGAAGGAGAGCGCCCCTTTAAGATCGCACTGATTGGCAAAATAGTTGATCTCCTGAAGATCCTGATCCACGCACTGCATGAACTTTTCAAGATCGACCGCGCAGCCTTTGAGCAGGGTGTGGGCGGTGATGTAATCGGCTTTGGAGAGAATGGAGGCTGCGGCAATGCCCAAGGATGAGGGGGAGCAGTAGCCGATTTCAAGGTGGCACCCTTCAATGTCGGCCTTGAGGTTCTCGCCTTCAAACAAGAGTTTTAAGGTGCGCAGCACATTGTTGCTGCCCCAGGGGAACAAGGCTATGCCGTTGGCGACCTCCACCATAGAGTGCTTGTCCAATCCGTATTTGTAAAAGTTTTGGCGGGCCCATTGAAGCTGCTCGCGCGCCGTCTCGTTAAGGTAGGGCGGAACGTCTTCTCCTTTGTAGATTTCAAACATGGTCTTGCGGATGGTCTCGTGCACATTTCGCTCTGCAGCAGGCCCGGGCAAAGGGGTGGTCTTTTCGTTATAGCGCCTGACCGTGATCACCCTGCGGGAAAAGTCGATGTCTTCAATTTCCCATGCTTTGCCTGCAAACAGGAAATTGCGCCTGCGGGTGGCGGCGCCCACGAAGGGGGTGCAACCGATGACCTGGGTGTTGTAGATGACCCGAAACTCGGGGATCGTGGTGAAGGCCGAGTAAAAATCGTACTTGGAGATCAGCCTCTCGCCTACAAGGCCCAAGGTCAAAGTGCCGTCTCCCAGTTGCACTATGTAGTCTCTGCGCCCCAAGGAGCGCAGAATGTCCAAATACAGCTTGACCGAGACATTGGAGAAGGGACCCTTTGAGCACAATTGGGTGTAAAGCACCTTGGCGTTGACGTTGGGCACCGAGGCTACCATGGACAAAGTCTGCTGAATTAAGGTGGAGAGCCCCAGGCGGTTTTGCGGCGGTTCGTACCAGCGCTTGCGCAACAGCTCCACCGAGGCAATGCTGCCCACCAGATCTTCGCACAGCTTATAATAGGGGGAGCCGCTGTCTTCCACGGCGGTCGAATAGATGCGCAGCACGGCCCTGCCGTCTCTGCGCCCGGAGCGGCCCAATCTTTGTCTTAAGGAGGCCACCGACCAGGGAGCATGGATCTGACCCACCGTATTGACATCGGCAATGTCGATGCCCAATTCCAAGGTGGAGGTGCACACGGCGGTGGTGGGCAACAAGCCGTCAATCAGCCTTTTTTCCAAATCCTGCCTTAAGTCTTTGGCCAAAGAGCCGTGATGGGGAAAAAACTCGTTGGGCACATGGTAGTGCTCGGAGAGCGTGCCTAAGATGTTGGCCACAACTTCGATGGCAGGGCGCGAGTCGGCAAACACCAAATTGACCTTGCCGCGCATCTGCCTGTAGATATCTTTGCTGATCTTAAAGGCCCCCGCATAGTACCTCTCGTACTCTTCGAGGGTCAGCTTGTGATCATCTTTGTGGGCGGCCTCTTCTTCGGTGTGCTTGCGCTCTTCATTGAGATCGTTGAGGGTCAGATTGTAGGCGTGGATCTTCAATGACAAGGTGTGCCCGGAAAGATCGTCCCCGCTTACGCACAAAACCTGCCCGGGATCATGGGGTCTTACGCATTTTGCCACCTCGTCAAATTGCGAGAAGGTGGCCGACAGGGCAATGATGACGATCCTTTTGCCGACTGCCTGCTCGACCCTTGCTATCAAAGATTGCAGCTGCTCGCCGCGCTCGGTGCCGATGAAGGCATGAAACTCGTCGATGATGATGTAATCAAGCTCCATGAGGCCCGTTCTGACAAAGGTCAGATGGTTCATGAGCATTGATTCCATGGACTCGGGGGTCATCAGGATCACGCCGCGCGGATACTTGAAGAGCTTTTGCTTGCGCGAGCTTGAGATGTCCCCGTGCCAGGGAGTGATGTCAAGCCCGATCTCGTCGCCGATTTCCTCAAGCCTGCGGTACTGATCGTTGATTAAGGCTTTTAAGGGGCTGATATAGAGGATCCGCACGCTCTGTTTGTCAATTTTGCGGCCTGCCACATAGGTCAGGGCCGGCAAAAAGGCCGCTTCGGTTTTGCCTCCTGCCGTGGCGGCGCTGAGGATGAGATCCCGGCGGTGCGCCAGGATCGGCCCGATGGCGTTTTTTTGCAATAAATTGAGATCGTGCCAGCCTCGTTTGGCGACCCAGCGCTGCAGGCGCGGGTCAAGTTTGTAAAAAGGATTGTCTTTATCTGTCATCTTTACAAGGTGAAGCTTGAGAGGGCATCCTCGTCATCTTCAGGCTCGTGGGTTTCGTCAGCGGTCTTTGGCTCGAATTCTTTTTCCAAGCTGACCTTGCCGATGAGATCTTCCCATTTTATTTCGGGGTTTTGTTCCAAAACCGACAAAAGATCCACAAAGGCCTTGATGGTGTTGCGCGGGGTCTTAAAGTAGGCCTCGCCGATGTTTTGCGAGCAGTGTTTCAAGAAGGCCGTCAGGGCTTCATCGGGCACCAGGTATTTGTCTTGGTCTTTGTTGGCAAACACGGCGCGGATGTTGACCAGCAGCACATACAGCTCCTCGGGGGTGAGGTTGTCAAGCTTTAAGACCGGGCCGTCATAGTCGACCACCTTGGCAATGTCGGCAAAGGAGTTTTGGGCAAGACGCGATCTTAAGGCCTCATAGCTGTACAGGCCTTTTCTTTGGTCTTCGAGGAATTCGAGGGTGCCGCCCATCAAAAAGCCGATGTTCTCGGCGCTGCCTTGCAGGCAGTCGTTCAGGATGCGCAAGATCTGCTCGTAATTGGACGAACGGGCGCGGCTTGAGGGCAGCTTGTAAAGGTTGACCATTTCGTCAAGGTTGACCAAAAGTCCCTTGTAGCCTGCCAGGCACACAAAACGGGACATCAGCTTCAAATGGTCATAGACGGTTTTGTCCTCGACAATGGTGCGGATATCCAGATCCTTGCGCGCCTCGGTCTTAGTCGAGTATTCGCCGCGCAAATAGCGCACCGCAGCCTGTTTGAGCTCATCGCTGTCTGAGCTGTAGGCTTTCCAATAGATGCCGATGACTCTTGCAAAGTCGTACCCTCCGACCAGCTCGCTCAAAGAGCTCAGGCTGCGCTTGATGACCTCTTCGACATCCTCGCCGTTTTGGTCGGCAATGGCGCGCTGTTGGGTGATGAATTTTTCGACGATGGGCACCATCGCATTGCCTTCGGGGTGGGCGCGGGTGGAGATATTGCGCGCCAATTCCTGGTAGAGGCTGCGTGCCTGGCCGCCCGTGCTGAAGAGCCTGCGATCGGGGGACAGATCGGCATTCATGACCACCAGGCCTTTTTCCAGGGCAATGTAGCGGATAAGCTGCAAGAAAAAGCTTTTGCCGGCGCCAAACTGGCCGATGATGAGGCGAAATGCGCTGCCGCCGCCGCAGATCCGTTCCAGATCTTTAATTAAAGCCTCGACTTCTTTGACTCGTCCTACCTGAATGTGTTCAAGTCCCACGCGCGGCGTGACTCCTGCCCGCAGGGATTGGATGATTGCAGAGCGTTCTCTGGGCCTTAATTTGCTCGGCATAATATCTCCTTTCATAAATTCGGCCGGTGCCGGTTCAGATTCAGCTGATCTTTTTAACAAAAACAGCCTCAAAGAGGCTAAACCGCTCTATTATAGGCTTATTTGCGCGTAAAAGTCATCAAAACCCACTCATCGAGCACCTTTTGCCCCAAAAAAGCAAAATCTTTCTCGTAAGCTTCTATTACCTGCGGTGCCTGCTCTTCCAAGATCCCCGACAAGAGCAAAGTTCCTCCCTTTCGGCACAAAGCGGCCATATTGCCCTCAAGCTGTGCCAGGGGCCCTGCGAGGATATTGGCAACCACCAGGGGACAGACGGGGAAGGCATAGGGGACTGAGGCGAGCACCAGCCTGCCTGAGACCTCGTTGCGGCGGGCATTTTGCAAGGAGGCAATCAGCGCCTGCGGGTCGATATCCACGCCATAGGCGCGCTTTGCCCCCAGCTTCAAGGCAGCCACGGCCAAGATCCCCGAGCCGCACCCGTAATCGATGAGAGTTTGCCCTTTAAGATCCAAAGATGCAAGCTTTTGCAGGCACAAAAAAGTGGTTGGGTGGGTGCCCGTGCCGAAGGCCAGCCCGGGGTCCAAGAGCACATTGACGGCCTTGGGATCGGGGGCCTCGCACCAAGAGGGGGTGATCCACAAATTATCGGCGCATTTGATGGGCTTGAAGCTTTCCATCCAGGCGCGTATCCAGTCGCGATCGGGCAAATCCTCAGAGCTCATCGGCACGTTGTCGCCAAGGACGCCCTGCAAGGCATTTAAGATTGGCTCAGCCTCGGTGCCCTTTTCAAAAAGGCCCGTGACCACCACCTTAGGCCACAGTTTCATCTGCCCGGGCATGGGCTCCAAAATCGGGCTGTCTTCTGCGTCCGTGTAGGTGACGGCCAGGGCGCCCAGGGCTTCAAGCAGGTCTGAGATGCGGTCTGCCTGCGTTGAGTTTGAAAGCAGGCGGATTTGC
The DNA here is from genome assembly GCA_964651505.1 of uncultured Enterobacterales bacterium. GTDB lineage: Bacteria > Pseudomonadota > Gammaproteobacteria > Enterobacterales > Succinivibrionaceae > Avisuccinivibrio_A. The sequence goes on along the minus strand of CAZYXT010000026.1, from coordinate 17,354 downwards.
AGATAATCGTTGGCATTCATGGTTTATCCTTGCATTTTTTTGTGAATATGCGGCATGGGCACAATATGGAAGCTTGGCGGCACGCAGGGTTCGTTGGCCTCATGGCCAAACTCGTTTTTAAGCAGGCCCTCAAGCTTAAAGCCCACGGTCAGATATTGATCGCCGATGTGGCAGGTTAAGATGCGGTTATTGCGATCGTAGTGCACCCGTTTTTGACACAGGGCATTGATGAAAGCTTCGCTGACCGGATTGGGATTGACGATGGTAAGCCTGAGCACCCCGTCCTCGGCCTGCACCTTGCGAAGGTTGCTGATGCCCCCCAAGGATCGCAACAGGGCAATCACCAGCAAATCGGGGTTGTTCAAGGCATCAGCTTTGAGGCCGATTTTGACAAAATCCTTGCGGCGGGTGGTGCGCCCGAAGCTTTCGCGGTTTACGAACATCATGACGATGATGTAAAAAATGGGGAGGATCACCGCGATGATCTCCAAGGACACGATGGAGGGGGAGTACAAAAATGGCGCGCTCAAGGCCAGATCCAAATCTGGCATGTACAAATTGCTGATGGAGGTCAAAGCAGGCACATTCATCGCGTAGGAGCACAAATAATAACAAAGAGAGCACAAAAGCAGTCCCGAGAAAGTCCCGGGCCAAAAGATGATGAGCAGCAAATAGATCAAAGACAAGCAGGTGCCCACGGGGGAGGAGAGCACGGCGGTCATGGCCAGCATGGTCAAAAACAGGCGCTCGGCGCCTTCGGTAAAAAAGGAGCGGCACAGGATGATGGCAGGCAGCGAGAACAAATTGGTCACATAAATGGCATTGATGAAAGGGGAGATCAAATCATTCTGATAGCGCACCGCGGCAATCTGGCTTACCCAGTCCTGAAAGCCCAAGGTTTGCAAAAACAAGAAGATGGGGGCAAAGATCATGGACAAAAGCGAGCGGGCAAAGGCATCGTTAAAGACGTACAGCACAAAGGAGCGCACCTGCGAGAGGATCACCCACGAGGCAATCATGACGATATAGGGCAAAGCCAGGGTCAGCAGATTGTCCATAACCCTGAAGGCCCTGCGCCTTGTCCCGCCTCCCGGGCTTGCCGACCTTATCACGCACAAAGAAGACATGGCGCACAGCACGCAGATGGAAGGGTTAATGATAAAATCCGAGCCGTCCTTGCCCAAAATGATAAGCAGGATCAAATAGGAGCTTGCCACGCAGAAAATTTGCCAAAGGCTGATGGCGCGCGGGATAATCAAGGCTGCCAAGAGGGCAAAACAGCAGGGGAAGAACAAGCGCAGGCACAGCAGAATAAAGAATCTCAATTGCGGGTCAACAGAGGGAGAGAGCCTCTCGTCGAGCATAAAGGTGCTGATGGCAAGCAAGATCAGGGGCAAAAGCAGCAGCAATGCTCCGTGAGACTGGTTATGACTGCGCAGTGCCCGCATCAGAGTCCTTTTGACGATAGTGAAAAGAAATATGGGTGACGGCAGTAATTGTAACGAAAACCCCGTGCTTTTGATAAATGCGCCGCAAATTTTAATCCCCTCGCACAAGGCGTTTGGCAATAATTTGCAGGAGCCTGTGCTTTTGGGTCCTAGGGGTTTTTGCGCTGAGGCAGCCTTTGCAAGCTTAAGATCTGTTTTTTGAAGTCAGGGCATGGCAGGATAGTGCTGTCTTAGATGATGATTCAAAAATGCCGGGCCTTCGGCCCTGCCGCAAGACAAGGAGTTCATGTGCAAAAAGTCATGGCTTATTTTAAAAAGCGTCGTACCTTGGATGAGGATTTGGGCCTGTATGTGCTGACCGAGGCCCCGCTTGAGGAGCTGGGGGCATTTAGTCATGAGGTCACCTTAAAATATGCCTCGCGCAAGTTTGACCTGTGCTCAATTTGCAATGTCAAATCAGGCCGCTGCAGCGAAGACTGCAAGTGGTGCGCCCAATCGGCTTGTTTTAAGACCAAAATCGAAAGTTACGGCGTGCTGCCCCCCGATGAGTGTGTAAAGCAGGCTTTAAATCAGGCCTCTTACGGGGTGCATCGCTTTTCGCTGGTAAGCTCCGGGCGCGCGCCGCGTCCTTTGGAGTTTGGCAAACTCTTGGGCAATCTTCGGGCCCTGCATGTCATGACCCCCCTTAAGCTGTGTGTTTCATTGGGGTTGCTTGATAGAGAGCAGCTGTCTGCATTAAAAGCTGTCGGAGTGACGCGCATTCACTGCAATATCGAAACTTCGCCCTCTTTTTTCCCCAAGATGTGCACCACCCACACCATGGAAGATAAGTTTGAGACCATCAAGGCTGCCAAAAAGCTGGGCCTTGATGTGTGCAGCGGCGGGATCATAGGCTTGGGAGAGTCTTTGGAGGACAGGGTCGAGTTTGCCCAAACCCTGCGCAATCTTGACATCCGCTCCATCCCCCTCAATATCCTCCACCCCATCAAGGGCACTCCCCTTGAGCATAATGCCAAGATCTCCCCCGAGGATATTTTGCGCATGACTGCCCTGTTGCGCCTGACGCTTCCCAAGTCATATGTGCGCTTTGCAGGAGGGCGGGCCCAATATGACGCGCAGCTTACAAAACGGGCTTTGTACTTTGGGGTCAATTCTTCCATCGTGGGGAATTTGCTCACCACCAAAGGCTGCGAAATCGAAGATGATCTCAAGGCTTTCAAGAAGGCAGGCTATGTACTTAACTGATCTTACCGATCCTTTTGACCGCGAGCATTTGTGGCACCCTTACGGCGATCTCATAAACCCGCTGCCTGCTTTGGAGGTTGTTAAAACCCAAGGCTGCACCATCACCTTAAAAGACGGCACCAATCTTGTGGACGGCACCTCCTCTTGGTGGTGCGCCGTGCACGGCTACAATCACCCCTATTTGACGAAGGCGGTGCAAGAGCAGCTTCACAAATTTCCCCACGTGATGTTTGCAGGCCTGACCCATGATCGGGCCATACAACTGGGCAGGCTCTTGTGCAAGTTCCTCCCTCCTTCGCTTGACAAGATCTTTTATGCCGACTCGGGATCGGTTGCGGTAGAGGCTGCCATGAAGATGGCCTTGCAGTATCAGCTGTCTTTGGGGCGGACGCAAAAGAACAACTTTGTCACCATTTACAACGGCTATCACGGGGATACCTTCTATGCCATGTCCGTGTGCGATCCGATTAACGGCATGCACTCCCTGTTCGGCCCGGCCCTGCCCAAGCGATATTTTCTGCCTGCCCCGAGGATCACGCCCGAGGATAGTTTTGATCCCAATCAAGAAGACGTGGCGGCCATGCGCGCGTTTATTGAAGAGCATCACGAGAGTATTGCAGGCTTTATCTTGGAGCCGGTGATGCAGGCTGCAGGAGGGATGCTCTTTTATCATCCCTCCTGCCTTGATGAAATCAGGGCCGTGTGCGACAAGTACGACATCGTGCTTATTTTCGATGAAATAGCCTCGGCTTTTTACAGGCTCAAAAAAGATCTGGCCTGCCGCCTGAGCAACTCGTATCCTGACATCATCTGTCTGGGCAAGGCTTTGACAGGGGGTGTGATGACTTTGTCGGCCATCGGGGTGAGCGACAAAATTGCCATGACCATCAGCGCCAACCGCCCCCATGTTTTCATGCACGGGCCCACCTTTATGGCCAATCCCCTTGCCTGTGCGGCAGCCTGCGCTTCTTTGGAACTTATGCAGCAGGACGATTACGGGGCAAAGGCTCAAAACATCGAAGAAATTTTAAAACGGCAGCTTTATCCTCTTGAAGACTGCCCTGCGGTCAAGGCAGTGCGGGTATTCGGCGCCGTGGGGGCGGTGGAGCTTCAAAATAAAGCCGATGTCAGGTATTGGCAGCAGGAGCTGGTCAAACGCGGAGTGTGGCTGCGCCCCTTCTCAAACGTGGTGTATATTCTGCCGCCTTTGGTGATCTCAGATGATGAGCTTTTAAAACTGACGGGGGCCTTAAAGGACATCGTCGTTAAGTTAAAATAAAAAGATTGGCACAGAGATCGCGATAAAGGAGGGCACGGTGAAGATCGTAAGAAGACAGTGGCACGATGACGGCAGTTTGGACGGGACGGTCGATGATCCCGTGTTAAAGAAGATCTTGCTCTCCCGCGGCATCGCCAACCCCTGCGATCTTGATCTGTCCTTAAAGCAGATGCTCCATTACAAAGATCTCAAAGACATCGACGCGGCGGCTCAGGCCATCACCGATGCCATCATCAAGGGCGAGCACATCATGATCATGGGCGATTATGACGTGGACGGCCTGACCGGCACTGCTTTGGGCGTTTTGTGCCTCAAGTCCTTTTTGCACAAGCAGATCTCATATCAGATCCCCTCGCGCTACGACACGGGTTACGGCCTCTCTTGTGCCATGGTCGACAAGGCCAAGGCCTTAAACGTCGATCTCATCGTCACCGTCGATAACGGCATCTCTTGTTTTGAGGCGGCAAGCCATGCCAAAAAACTGGGCATCAAACTGGTCATCACCGATCATCACGAGCCTGCGGCCATGCTGCCCGATGCTTTGGCCGTGGTCGATCCCAAGCGCTCCGATTGCGCCTTTAAGTCCAAGAATCTGTGCGGGGCCGGAGTGCTCTTTTATGTGCTGATTGCCGTGCGCGCCCGCCTGGTGGAGCTTGGGTGGTTTAAAGGTCAGGTGCCTGCCATGGGCAAGTTTTTGGATCTGGTGGCCATCGGCACTGTGGGGGACGTGGTGGCATTGGATGCCAACAACCGCAGGCTGGTCAAGGCAGGACTTGATCGCATGCACAAATCAAGCGCCCAATTGGGCATCAAGGCCTTAGCCGAGATCTCAAGGGTCAATTTAAACATGCTCACCACCGCCAACATAGCCTTTGACTTGTGCCCGCGCCTCAATGCGGCAGGCCGCATCAAGCTTAAGGATAATCCTTCCATCGAGTGCCTGTTGAGTTCAAGCACCGAGCACGCAAGGGAGCTGGCAGGCAGGCTTGACATGATAAACCGCCGCCGCGGCGATTATGAAAGGGTGTTTTTGGCCGAAGCCAAGGAAGAGGCAAAGCTCATAGATCATAACCATTCAATCTGCGTGTTCAAAGAGCATTGGCTGACAGGCGTGGCGGGCCTGATTGCAAGCCGCCTAAAAGACAGTTATCAGCAGCCTTGTTTCGTGTTTGCAGGGACAGACTCTGAGATCACAGGCTCAGGCCGCTCCATCCCGGGCTTTCCTTTGGCCAAGATCTTAGGTCAGATCGAACAAGAGCACCCGGGGCTCTTGCTGCGCTACGGCGGGCATGCCATGGCCGCGGGTGCTACCATCAAAAAAGAGCGTTTCCCCGATTTTAAGGAGGCCTTTGACCAAAAGGCCAAGGACTTTTTGACGGGGGCCGGGCAAGAGCACGAGTATGAAACCGACGGGGAGCTCAGCCCCGATCGCTTTAAAATCGATTTTGCCCGCAAGCTTGAGCAATTGGGGCCGTGGGGTCAGGGCTGCCCCGAGCCTGCCTTTGACGGGGTGTTTGAAATTGCCGACATGCGCCTTTTGGGCCAGCGCAATCTGCGCTTTAAGCTCACTTCAGACGATTTTTCTTTTTACGCCATTCGTTTTCGGGCTTCTGCCAAGGAAAAATCGCTGATGCCGGGCATGAAGGTTCGGGTGATTTTCAGCCTGCAGGTTGACCGTTACTATCAAAACGAGCGTCTTGAGGTGGTGGTCAAGTTCATCGAGCCCCTGTGACAATCAAAGGATAAAGACTGGGGCGCACAGAACAAAAATCCCGCAAGGCAGGGCCCTGCGGGATTTTCAGGTTTATAAAGAGCATTAGGATTAAGGCTGAGGATTCGGCTTCAGCCTGATGATTGTTACCACTCGGCCACCGAGCCGTCGGGGTGGCGCCAGACCGGATTGTGCCAGTTGACGTCGCCTGATTGTGCAGCCTTTACGACGCGCTCTTCGTTGATCTCAACGCCTAAGCCCGGTTTGGTTAAGGCATGCAGATAGCCGTCTGACATGTCAAAGTCCTCTGGGTTGTTGACATAGGTCAGAAGCTCGGCGCCTTGGTTGTAGTGAATGCCCATGCTTTGCTCTTGCAAGGCGGCATTCCAGCTGACCATGTCCACGGCCAGGCAGGAGGCCAGAGCGATGGGGCCTAACGGGCAGTGCGGCGCCAGGGCCACGTCATAGGCTTCGGCCATGGCGGCGATCTTCATGCACTCGGTGATGCCGCCTGCGTGCGACAAATCAGGCTGCAAGATGGAAACGCCTCTGGCCTCGAAGACGCGCTTGAACTCGTAGCGCGAGTACATGCGCTCGCCTGCGGCGATGATGAGCGATGAGCAGTCGGCCAGATCGCGATAGTATTCGCAATGCTCGGCCAGCACCGGCTCTTCGATGAAGCAAGGGTGATAAGGCTCAAGCTCTTTCATCATGAGCTTGGCCATCGGAGCGGTGACGCGGCCGTGGAAGTCCAGGCCAAACTCGATCTCGTCGCCGAAGACCTTGCGGATCTCTTGAGCAATATTGATGGAGTGCTTCATGCGCTTGCGGGTGTCGATGACGCCCAGATCTTCGCAGCCGTTGAGCTTGAAGGTGTCAAAGCCGATCTGACGCAGCTTGTTGATGCCTTCGACCACGTCGGAGGGACGATCGCCGCCTACCCAGCTGTAGGCTTTGATCTTATCGCGCACTCTGCCGCCCAAAAGCTCGGTGACGTTGACATTCAGAGCCTTGCCCTTGATGTCCCACAAGGCCTGATCGATGCCTGCCTGTGCCGAGAGCATCACCGCGCCGCCGCGATAAAAACGGGTGCGGTACAAAAGCTGCCAAATGTCGTTGATGTTGCGCGGATCCATGCCCAGGATATAGTCTTCGCATTCGTGCACGGCCGCTTCCACGGTCTTAGCATGTCCTTCGACTACAGCCTCGCCCCAGCCGCTGATGTTCTCGTCAGTTTCGATCTTGACGAACATCCAGCGCGGCAGCACGCGAAAAGTTTTGATTTTGGTGATCTTCAAGGCAACTCCTTACGATCTGCATCAAAGCAGCGAATCGGCAAGAGGGATGATCCCCTCAAGAAAACAGGTGTCGGCATCAAGCCTGCGCGCCTCAAGCCCTGCAAGCTTCAAGCCTTTGGCATAACGCTCAAAGAAGAATTCCCCTGCGATGACGGTCAAAGGACCATCCTTGGGCGAGAACTTGAAGATCTTTTGCATCGAGGCAATTTCGGCGCCGATCAAAAGTCCCGACAACCTTTCGCCCACGTGGCAGGGCTTGATGCCTTGCAGAATGTTGGCCCCGCGAATTTCAAACAGACGCGGGATGATGTTGTTCTCGTTAAACCCAAGCTCTAGGCCCGCCTCAAATGCCTCAGCCGAGGATTTCTGTTCGCCTGCGCCCAGGCCTATCAGCGAATGCTTCATCATGAGCGCGTGCATCTCGCCCGTCATGGCGGTTCTGAAGCTTTGGATCTTTGCCCCGTCGGCCAAGACCCACTTGCAATGGGTGCCGGGCATCACATAGACCTTCGAGGGGTTTAACTTCACGGCACCAGCAAGCTGCGTCTCTTCGCCGCGGATCACGTTGTAGTTGTCGGGATCTCGCATGCAGATGCCCGGGATGATGCGGATCACATGGCCTTTTGAGTGTTTGACCTGCGTGAGCTGTTCTGACAGGCGCCCAAGATCTACAGGGCAGTCAAGGTAGGCTGCATCTGCCCAGCCGTTGATGCTGCCGACCATGCCTGCCATGATGGCGGGCATGGGGCCGTATTGTTCCATCCATTCTGAGGTGAGACGGTCAAAGGCCCCTTCGCAGTCGCTGCCGCGCACGGTGGTGACGCCTTCTTGGGACTTTTTGATCGCAGCCTGTTTGCCGTCCAAGTACAAAAAGGCGCGGATGTTGGTCGAGCCCCAGTCCAAAACGATAAAATTCTTTGCTGTCATGTTTTTCTCCTAGATGAGAGCCTGTACGAAACCGCGGGCGGCGTCGCGCACCGATTCAAAGTCTCCTGCGGCAATTTTCTTGGCATTGATGATGTGCGAGCCCACGCCTGCGGACATGAAGCCGCCGCTTAACATCTCTTTGATGTTGGACAGGCTGACACCGCCCACCGCCATCAAAGGAACGTGGCTGATGGGGGTCCTGACGGCCTTGACATAATCCATGCCCAAATTGGCAGCCGGGAACAATTTGACGATGTCGGCCCCGGCGTTGTAGGCAGTTGCAATCTCAGAGGGGGTGAAAGCGCCGGGCACGGCAATCATGTCAAGCTTTTTAAGCTCGGCAATCACCTCAAGATCGGTGTTGGGGGCCAAGGCAAAGTCTGCTCCTGCGGCCTTGGCGGTGCGGGCCTGCTCTTTGGTCATCACCGTTCCCGCTCCCACTTTGATCTTATCGCCCAAGGCTGCCTTGACCGCCTCGATGGATGAGCCCGTGCGCGCAAGACAGTCTTTTGATGACTGATCAAAGGTGATCTCCAAAAGGCAGATCCCCTCTTGCGCGATGATCCCCGCAGCTTTGACCAAGTCATTATCATAGACTCCGCGACAGATGGCCACGATGCGTTTTTCGTAAATAAAATCCAATGTATTCATTTGTCAGTGCCCTGCAGCGGCTCCTCCTCTTTGGGATCGCTTTTAATCAAATTTCAAGCTTGCCTTAGATGATTGCCCGGCATTGCGTTTCATGAGGCAGCCTTCAA
>CAZYXT010000026.1:0-8588 GCA_964651505.1 uncultured Enterobacterales bacterium | reverse complement strand
TTCAAGAAGACTCCCGGCAACCTCGGCTCATGAAATCGCGTTTCTTTGGTTTTGTCTGAAACTTGGGGAATTTTACAAACAACGCCTTGCAAAAAACCCGGGGCATCTCACATTCTTGCAGATGATGCGCATTTTTGTCTGACAAATTTGTCTGATGCAGGTTTTTGTGCACAAGCGCTTTGATTTATAAAGAGTGCGTAAGCTTATAAAAGAGCTTAAAAAGCCTGACTTTCATAAGTAAGATTCATTTTCATGGATTGTAAAACAATTTTGACTTAAGCGCGCCCTGTCCCAAGCCTCTTTTTGCACGAAAAAAGGCGCCGCTGCGGCGCCTTTTACGGGTAGTATTAATGAAATCGTCATAAAGAAGTTTGGATCACTGCGCGTAAACCTCAGGCTCTTTCCTTTTTGGCCGCTCTTTTTGTTGAGAAAGCCTTTGCTCTGCGTACAGGGCCGCCCCGATGATGCCTGCCATGTTGAGGCTTTCAGCCGGGATCACCTTGGCTTTGACATGAAGCTCGTCTTTAAACTTGTCAAACTTCTTGGAGGCCCCGCCGCCCAAGATGAAGACGTCGGGGTTTAAGATGAATTCTAGGTGGGCTAGGTATTCGTTAAAGCGCTTGCCAAATTCCTTCCACTTGAGGCCCTCTCTTTGTCGCGCCGAGTCGGCGCAATACTTTTCGGCACTGTCCCCGTGCAGGATCACGTGGCCTAGCTCGCTGTTGGCATACATCACCCCGTCGTTGAAGATGGCCGATCCAATGCCCGTGCCGATGGTCAGCACTATCACCTTGCCTTTTTTGTGGTCGCGCCCTGCCCCGAAGGTCATTTCGGCCAAAGCGGCAACGTCGGCGTCATTGGCCACGAAAACCTGCTGTTTGACGGTCTTGGAAAAAAGCTCCTCTGCCTTGGTGTTGATCCAGCTTTTGTCGATGTTGGAGGCGGTCAATGCCACGCCATCTACGATGCGCGCAGGAAAGCCGCAGGCGACGGGGCCGTCCCAGCCTATGGTTTTGACCAGCTCTTTTAAGGTTTTGGCCACTGCCTCGGGTGTGGCAGGCTTAGGAGTAGGGATCCTGATGCGCTCGGTCTTGGTTCTGCCCGCGGCCGTATCCACCACCGCGCCCTTGATGCCGCTGCCGCCTATGTCTACGCCCAAAATTTCCATGTTGTATCTCCGAGATTGCCCATTGGATGAAATAAGGTTGTATAGAACTTGTTTTGAGGCTTTTGCTCTTAAATCTTTTGCATTGTAGACGCATTTTTTGTCCAAAACACAGGGCTTGGGCGGAATTTTGCGCGAGCAGACAGGCGCAGCATCGCGCTCCTCGTTGCCTGCAAAACCTCCTGAATAAAGGGTGGAGGCTTTTTGATTATAAGGCGGCACAACAGGCCTCAAATGGCTTCAAATAGCGCAATATTAGTGTCAAAGAGGCTTTTTTGCGGTTAAAATCAAGTATAGACAACAAGGGGGCAGCATGGACAGCAGTCATCTTATCTTCAACAGCCACGAGATCAAGTTTATCGAAAAACAGCACGCCCTGACCCATGGGGGCAATTGCTTTGATCTGATGCAAAAGGCAGGACGCAGCCTGTTCGAGGCGGTGATGGAGCATGTGCCCCGCGCCCAAAAAGCCTGGATCTTTTGCGGCAAGGGCAACAACGGAGGCGACGGCTATATTGCGGCAGCCTGCTTTAGGGAGGCGGGCATTGCCGTGCAGGTTTTCAGCGCAGGCGATCCACACCAAGGATCCGAGGCCGAGCAGGCTTTTAACCTCTACAAAGAACAAGGCGGCACGGTCTGTTACGAACTGCCCGATGAAAACGATGACAAGCCTGATGTGATTGTCGATGCGCTTTTGGGCACGGGGATCAGCAGCGCTCCCAAGCCTCCTCTTGACGAGTGGATCTTGTTTATCAACCGCACCCGCGTCTTTACTTTAAGCGCCGACGTGCCCTCGGGCGTCAATGCCGATACCGGCGCCGTGGCAGGAGACTGCGTCAAGGCAGATGCCACGGTATGCATGCTGGCCTTAAAGCCCGGGCTTTTGACCTGCGATGCCGTCGATTACGTGGGATCTTTGATGCTCGAGCCCTTGGGCGTCGACACTCAGGGCTATTTTGGCAAGCTTGGCGATTTGGTCGAGCACTCCTCCCCCTATCCCATGATGTACTGCTGCCTTGAGGATTTGACGGACGATCTGCCCAAACGGCAGCCTTCTGCCAACAAGGGCGACAACGGCAAGGTTTTGATCATAGGAGGCTCCAAAGGCTTTGGCGGGGCGGCCGTCATGGCGGCCATGGGAGCTTTAAGAAGCGGCGCAGGATTGGTGAAGGTTGCCTTGGACCCCATCAACATCAGCGCCCTCAATGCCGCCGTGCCCGAGGCCATGACAGCAGATTTTACCGATGAAGATGCCATGGCCCGGGCCCTGGTGTGGGCCGACGTGGTGGCCGTGGGCCCGGGATTGGGCACCTCAGAGCAGGCGCAGGCTTTGCTGTCGGCAGCCTCGCAGGCGGATGTGGCGCTTATTTATGATGCCGATGCCTTGAATCTGTTGGCCGCCAATGAGGGCCCCGAGGTCATGCGCCACAGGATTTTAACGCCCCACCCCGGGGAGGCGGCGCGGCTTTTGGGCTGCACGGTCAGCGAGATCAATCGCGATCGCTTTGAGGCCTGCGTCAGATTGCAGCGCAAATACGGCGGCGTGGTGCTGTTAAAAGGGGCAGGCTCCATAGTGTGCGACGGCAAGTATCTGACCGTTATCGACGAAGGCTCGGCTGCCATGGCCTCAGGCGGCATGGGCGACGTATTGACAGGCGTCACCGCCGCCATGGTCGCGCAGGGGCTGAGCCTGCCTTCTGCCATGGTGACGGCGGCGGCCTTGCACGGCAGGGCAGGCTACTTGTGCGGGCTTGAAGACGGCGAAGCGGGCACCCTGGCCACAGATTTGCTAGTCAAAATCAGACGCCTGGTCAACGGCAAAGAAGCGATCTGAGCGCCCTTGGTGTGTTAAGATGAGAGGCAGCGATTATAATTATGAAAATATTGTGGTCACAACAGCTGTTTTTGCCTGACGAAAGTGCCGTTTTAAAGCTTGGAGAGAAGCTTGGTCCTTATTTGAAAGATCATGCCTTGCGCAAAAGCGAGGCTTTGATGGTCTATTTGGACGGGGATCTGGGCGCAGGCAAAACCACGCTGACAAGAGGGATCTTGGCGGGGCTTGGGTACCCCGGCATCGTCAAATCTCCGACCTTTACCATCGTTGAGCCCTACAGCATAGACAATTTGGAGATCTTTCACTTTGATCTGTACCGCCTGACCGAGCCTGAGGAGCTCTTGTTCTTGGGCGGGCGCGATTATTACTCGCAACAGGCATTGTGTCTGGTCGAATGGCCCGATTTGGGCCGAGGGGTGCTCCCTGAACCCGATCTGACCGTCAAACTATCTTACGAGCAGACGGGACGGCGCTGTGAGCTTATAAGCTATAACCTGCAAGAGCGTTGCTCTTAGAGTACATCGATTATCGTGAAGGTTTGTGTAAAACTGCTGTCTGTCATCTTGGCCATAGCCATCGGCTTGTGGCATGGCAGCGCGCTTGCCGACAATATTTTGAACCTGAGGGCTTTTGCCAATCAGGACAAGACCCGCGTGGTGCTCGATCTTGATTTCAACCCCAAGTATTCGACTGCGCTGAACGACGGGGGCAAGACCTTTGTGGTCAGGGTAAAGAATGTCGGCAATGCCAAAAATGCCAAATCATCCTTAAGCTTTGAGCCCAAAAGCGCGGTCAAGAAACTTGAAAAGCGCCTGGATAAAGGCGATGTGCGCTATTTGTTTTCCTTGGACGGAGCAGGAGCGCCCAATGTTTTCGTGTTAAAGCCCTCCGATGGCCAAAATTACCGCCTGGTCATCGATTTTCCCCACACTTCGACCAAAAATACTGCCTCCGCGGGCTCTTTGAAGGTCCTCGATCAAAAGACGGCCGCGTCCTTGAAAGGCTCGGGCGCAGGCGCAGGGGGTGTGCCGCCTACTCATGTGATCACGGTCGATGACGCCGATTATGCAGAGCAGGCTTTGCTCAATTCTTTGAGCACGGTCGGCTCGGACGGGATCCGCACCATGACCCCCGAGCAGGCCCGCCTCTACCAAGAGCAGTTAAAGGATATGCGCGCCAAACAAGCGTCCGCAGAACGTCAGGTTGAAGAGCAGGTGCTCGACACTCAGGCCCCGCCTCCGCCTGCGGTGATTAAATCCGATCCCGATCCCTTCATCATCGCCGTCGATGCAGGTCACGGCGGCAAAGATCCCGGGGCCATCGGCAAGCGCGGGGTCAAAGAAAAGAACGTGACATTGGCCATCGCAATGCAGCTTGCCGACTATATCAATTCCAACAAGCAGTTTCGGGCCAGGCTCATTCGCAGCAAAGACGTGTATGTGGATCTTAACAGGCGCAGCGAAATTGCCCGCGAGAACAAGGCAGACGTCTTAATTTCCATTCACGCCGATTCGGCCGCCTCCGGCTCCTCGGCCCGCGGCGCTTCGGTGTGGGTGCTCTCCAACAACCGGGCCAAGCGCGAAAACGGCAAGATCTTAAAGGAAAAGAATGCAGGAGCCCTGCTCGGCGGAGCAGGCGAGGTGATCTCGCAAAACGAGCAAAACCCGTATCTGGCCGCCACCATCTTGGAGATGAGCTCGGATAACGTGCGCTCCGAGGGCTATACCTTGGGGCAGGAGATCCTAACCAAGCTTGGCAAGTTTACCAAGGTGCACAACAACAAGCCCATTCATGCCTCCTTGGCGGTGTTAAAGTCGCCCGATATTCCGTCCTTGCTGATCGAAACCGGCTTTTTGTCCAACCGCTACGAGGAAATTCAGTTAAATCAGCCCAACTATCAAAAGCAGATCGCCTACTGCATCTATCAGGGCATCAAGGATTATTACGACAAGAATCCTGCGCAGATGCTCAAATCGCGCCAGGAGAGCGCCATGCGCTCGGGAACGCCGGAGAAAGTTCATACGGTTAAGAAAGGCGAATATTTGGCCAAGATTGCCAAGCTCTACTCGACCAGCGTCAGTGCCATCAAGACCCGCAATTCGCTTAATTCTGATACCTTATCCATAGGACAAAAGCTCATTATCCCCAACAGCTGATCATGTTCATCAATAAGCTGCCAGTCAGCCTATCCAATCAAATTGCCGCAGGCGAGGTGGTGGAACGCCCCGCCTCGGTGGTCAAAGAACTTTTGGAAAATGCCCTCGATGCCGGAGCCACCCGCATCATCCTTGAGATCAGAGATGCAGGGCGCACCCTGATCAAGGTGCGCGACAACGGCAGCGGCATCGTCAAAGAAGATCTGCCCTTGGCTTTGGCCCCCCACGCCACCTCCAAAATTGCTGCTCAAGAAGATCTGGAGGGGATCAAAACCTTGGGGTTCAGAGGCGAGGCTTTGGCCTCCATTGCCTCCGTCTCGCAGCTTGAGCTTACCTCGCGCAGCGCAGACAGCACCGAGGCCTACGCGGTCAGAGTCGAAGGGCCGCAAATGGAAAGCTTGGTTGAACCTGCCGCCCACCCTCAGGGCACCACGGTGGAGGTGCGCGAGCTCTTTTTCAATACCCCGGGCCGCAGACGATTTTTAAAGTCCGATCGCACCGAATATGCCCGCATCAAAAACGTATTTGTGGCAGCAGCCGCAGCCTACCCTCAAATCGCCTTCGAGTTTTACTCAGACGGCAAGAGCGTCTATAAGCTTACGCCTGCAAGCGATGCGAAGATCAAAAGCCGTCTTGGCAAAGTTATTGATCCTCTATACGACAAGGAAGCCATCGATTTTAACTGCCAAGAAGGGGAGCTGACGCTCAGAGGCTATCTTTTGCCCCCGCCGCCCATGGAATCAAGCGCGCAGGAGCAGGTTTTTCTTATCTTAAACGGGCGGTCTGTCTCGGACAAAGTCCTGGTGCATGCCCTCAAGGAAGCTTACTTGGAGGTCAACGGCATCGCCTGTCCCGTGCGCTGCGTCATCTATATCGACTGCCCTTATCAATGGGTGGACGTCAACGTGCACCCGCGCAAACTTGAGGTGCGTTTTCATGACAGCCGCGCCGTGCACGATTGTCTTTGCGCAACCGTCTTGCAGGCCTTAAAAGACGGCGGCGTGGTGCAGCGTTATGTGCAGCCTGAGCCGCGCAGGCTCAAGGTGCAGGAAACTTTGCCCTTGGAAAAAGAAAATTTAAGCTCGTACGCAACAGCCGATGGTTCCTATCATCACTTAAAGTTTGCAGACGGCGAGGAGCAAAAGGACGGGGCTCAAACAGGCATCAATGACAGTTTAAGTCCCGATGGGGGCGAGGCACCGCAGCCAAAGGATCCCTTGCAATGGTCGCTCAAAAACGAGGGCGGAGCAGATGCAGAGCATAAGCAAGAGCAAAGTGCAAAAGATGAGAGTGCCGAGTCTGCCTCCTTCAGGCCATCTTTATCAGAAGCGGGGCAGGATGCACAAGCAAGAACTTCAGGCCTTAGCACCGGCTCTCCTTTTAAGCCCAAAGAAGATGAAGGCTCTTCAAGCTTTCGCTTGGATTTGAGCGATGAGGCTCTGGCCGCCTTCAACGATCAAGACACCCTGCACTCTGCCATCTTGGAGCAGGCAGGGAGTCCTGCCAATACTAAGAGCGAGTCTGCCACAGTGCAGCCTGATGAGCAAAATGAGTCTGCACAAGCATCAGAGCATGATTTTGACGGCACCCGGGGCGCTGCCGTATCCGAGGAAAATCTTGATCATCAGGCCCTGCTTAGGCAGGCGCGCTACTATGAGGGCAGCGTGGAAAGCCGCCTTAAGCTTGATCTTGCTCATGCCTCGGCCCCCGTCGCCGCAAGAGCGGAGTCTTCTTGCACGCAGGTTTTGGCCATGCCTCATCCTGCCTTTGCCCTGGTGTGCCTTAAAAACCGCTACTTTTTGGTGTATTTAAATGCCATCAGGCAAAAGATTGAGGCAGGACGCTACCGCGAGGCGGTCAAAGACAACAGCGTCGAGCAAACCAAGCTTGCCATGCCTTTTGCCATCAAGGCCGAAAGCTCGCTTTTGCGTGCCTTAAAACTCCACCCTGCCAACGTCTTGCGCTGCGGCTTTGAGTGCAAGATCAAAAAGGACAGCGTGGTACTCTTTAAGATCCCGGTCTTGCTTGAAGGCTGCGATCTGGCCGCTTATGCTTACAAGGCCCTGCATTTGATCGCAGCCTCGCCCATTTCTTTGGAGGATGGCAGCTGTCCTTTGCAGCTGTCAGATCTCTTAGGCGGGGCCTCGCTCAAGGATGCTTACACTCTCTCAGAGGCCGAGGCTTTGTGCGCGGGGGTTGACGATCCAAAGATGTTTAAGGAGCTTGGGCGCTGCGCCGAGCTTGATATCAACGGCCTGATGCGGGATTTATTGTCATGAAGTTAAAAGCTTTGGCCATTTTGGGCCCCACCTGCAGCGGCAAAAGCGCTTTGGCCGTGCAATTGGGCCTTAAGGCCAAGATTGAAATCATCAGCCTCGATTCGGCCCTCATCTACCGGGGCATGGATATCGGGACGGCCAAGCCGTCTTTTAAGGAGCGCGCCGCCGTGCCGCATCACCTCATCGATATTTGCGATCCCAAGGAAAGCTACAGCGCTCAGGATTTTCGCACCGACTGCATTGCCCTGGTCGATGAGATCTTGGGGCGAGGGGCCCTGCCTGTGATCTGCGGGGGCACCATGATGTATTACAAGGCGTTAACCGACGGCTTGTCGGCCCTGCCTGCCGCCGATCCTGCCGTGCGCGAGCGGGTGCGCCAAGAAGGGGAGAGGCAAGGCTGGGAGGCTATGCACGAGAAGCTCAAAGAGTTTGACCTGCCATCTTACTTAAAGCTTGCTCCCAAGGACAAGCAGAGGGTGTCGCGGGCCGTGGAGATTTATTATCAGACAGGCAGGAGCATGTCTGATTTTTTGGCAAGCCCCAAAGAGCCGTGTCCTTTTTTGTTAAAAGAATACGTCATCATGCCCAAAGAAGATCGCTCCGATTTGAGGGTGCTCATTGGCAAGCGTTTTTTGAAGATGCTAAAGGAGGGGCTGATTGAAGAGGTGCAGGCTCTAAGAGCGCGTGGCGATCTTGATTTGACCATGCCATCTTTGCGCTGCGTGGGATATCGTCAGGTTTGGGAGTATTTGGAGGGTTTGTGCTCTTATGATGAGATGGTGCAAAAAGCCGTGATTGCCACGGCCCGCCTGGCCAAACACCAGATGACCTGGCTTAGAGGCTCGCTCAAAGGCGAGCGCACGCTGTTGAGTCTGTCCGATCCAAAAAGCCTCGATTTGCTCATGGCAGGCGTGAAAGAGGCAGGGCAAGAGTGCGGTTTGGACTTTGTCAAAGCGCACAATGGTCAGCCACTCTGATTTAAAAAGTGCAACCCCCCTTTCAAAGGCGGCGGTTTTTAAGCTGCCATTGCTGTTTTTTAGATGTCTCTGCCGGATTTTTGCTTTAAAGTCAGGACTGTCCAGGGTGATTGCACGAGATCTTACTTGATATTAGCCCGAGATTTTGTTGCGTCAAAATAAATCGATAAGATCTTA
>CAZYXT010000025.1:0-23540 GCA_964651505.1 uncultured Enterobacterales bacterium | reverse complement strand
CCGATGAGGCAAGACTGCTCGATAACAGGACCTTTGGTGCTTTGCTTGAAGACTTATCTGATGCCGACAGGCGCAGCGATGCGCCCGGTGCCAAACCTGTGCGCTATGACAAGTATTGGGAGTTTGAGAGGGAAGAGGTCTATGACATCATGGAGGCGCTCGACCTTATTGAGCCCGTTACCTTCAAGTCCGGCACGAGCAAACGGGGCAGACCTAAAAAAGAGAGCACAGAGCAAACAAAGGAGCCCGAGCAAAAACGCAAGCGCGGCAGACCAAGGATACACCCGCTTCCCGATGAGAATGCGCCCAAACGCAAGAGAGGCAGACCTAAGAAGCAGTCATCTGACACACCGGCTTCCGACCGTCCGCAGGATCAATAGCCGGTGCTAAAATTGAGAATGTCCCGTATATAGTTACGGGATCCGGTAAACTTTTAATAAATCCTACAGCGAAGTTATGACTTTCTTGGGCAAGCAGTGCCTGTTTCAGACCTGCCGATAGCGTCGGCAGGATTTTGAGTCGGAAAAATGGGAAGTTAAGGCTAAAGTCAAGTTAAAAAGATGCTGACGCCAAAAAGGCCAAAAACGGCAGGAGGCTTTAGGCAAAAAGAGGATTGGGGCTTAAAAACGGCAAGCCGCGCCAAGGCGCGGCCATAAGTTTAGTTCAAATCGAGCATGAGCTCTTTTAAGGAGTGGTAATCAGGATCGATAAGCTGGGCCTGCGAGCGCAACTGGGCCTTTTGGGCCAGAATATCGGGCAGGGGCAGACTGATCCCCAAGGTCGAGTCGACCACTTCCTTGAACTTGGCAGGATGGGCCGTGCCCAAGAAGACGCCAATCTCGCCTTCCTTTAAATTTTGCTGCAAGACTTTCCAGGCAATGGCCGCGTGCGGCTCGAGAATATAGCCTGTCTTGCCGTACAGCTCGCGCATGGCCGCGCGGGTCTGCTCGTCATCAAGCGAGCCGTAATCCAAATCGGACAATGACCAGCCCATCATCTTAAACAGCGCTTCGGTGCGCGGCCAGTTGTTGGGACGGGAAATGTCCATGGCATTGGACAAGGTGGCCACCGTCTGATGAGGATCCCATTGCCCGCTTGAAAGATATCGAGGCACGGTATCGTTGGCATTAGTGGAGATCACAAAGCGGCACTTAAGCCCCAAAGCCTTGGCAATCAGGCCTGCGGTGATGTTTCCAAAATTGCCGCAGGGCACCGAGAAGACGACCTTGTCTCTTTTGCCCTCGGGCAGCTGGGAGACTGCCTCAAAGTAATAGCAAACCTGGGCCAAAAGGCGGCTGATGTTAATGGAGTTTGCCGAATTGAGCCCTGTTTTTTGCACCAGGGGCCTGTCCAAGAAAGCCTGCTTGACCAAATCCTGGCACTCGTCAAAAATTCCTTTGACCTGCACGGCGGTGATGTTGCCGCCCAATGTGGCAATGAGTTTTTCTTGCAAAGAGGAGATCTTGCCCAAAGGATACAAAACCACCACGTTGATGCCCTTTTGTCCGTAAAAGGCATCGGCCACCGCCGCCCCGGTGTCTCCTGAGGTGGCTGTCAGAATGGTAAGCTTGTCGCCGCCGCGCACGCTGCCCAACACCCTTGCCATGAAGCGGGCCCCGAAGTCCTTGAAGGCCAGGGTCGGGCCGTGGAAGAGCTCCAGGGCATAGGCATTGTCGTCGGCCTTGACCAGAGGGGCCTTGAAGGTGAAGGCATCTTTGACCAGCTCCTCGAGGTTTTCTATCTCATCGCCGATAAGATGTCTCAAAATCCTGCCCGAGCGCTCAGGCAGGGGCAGTTTCAACAATTCGTCTATGTTCTGCAAAGGCTCGATGCGGTCCGGGAAGAACAAACCCTGCTCCCTGCCGATGCCGCGCTTTACGGCCTCGGCAAAGCTTACGGCCTCGCTTTTATCTTTCAAATTATAAAGTTGCATGGTTAAACCTCGGTTGCTGTCGCCCCATCGGCGTCGACGCGGCACACATGACAAAAGCCGTCTTCATTGTCGATGAAATTGCGCTCAAGCCACTCTTTCATCTCCAAGGCCGCCTCAAAATCGGTGAAAATGGAAAAAATTGAAGACCCCGAGCCTGAGATGCCGGTGGCCAAGGCTTTTAAGGCCTGTCCCGTGGAGCGGGCCAGATCAAAACCCGGGATCAGCTGCGAGCGGTAAGGCTCGGCAATCACGTCGCTCAGGCAGGCGGCGGCCAGGGCTTCGTTTTGAGTGTGGCAGGCGTGCACGAAGGCTGCCAGATGCCTGCCGTAGGTGATGACATCCTGCCTGCGGTATTGGGCAGGAAGGATAGAACGGGCTGCGGCCGTGGAGATCTTGATGCCCGGGAAACAGGACACCCAATACCAGTTGTCAAACACGTGCAAAGGCTCGCTGACCACGCCGTTTTCCCCGATGATAAGCTGCATGCCGCCAAAATAGCACGGCGCCACGTTGTCATAGTGCACCGAGCCTGAAATCATGCCCTCAAGCCTGCCCATCAGCTCAAGCTGACCCTTGGGCCCCAAAGGATAGCCGTGCACGGCATCAAGGGCCAAGACCGCGGCCACCACCGAGGCTGCCGAAGAGCCGAGCCCCGAGCAGACGGGCAGCCCCTTGTCGAGGGTCAAAATAAGATCAAGACACTGCCTGCCTTTTGACTCCAAAGTTTTTTTATAGGCCTGATAGGCCGTGTACACGATGTTCTTTTGCGGATCGGAGGGCAGCTTTTTGGCATAGCGCCCCATGGTAACCATGCGGCAGCCTGAACCTTTGACCCCCTCTTCTGCGGTGACAAAGTCGCCCAAAGGGGCGCCGCTGACGGGGCGCAAGGCCGCTCCGAGCAAATCGAAGCCTACGGACAAATTGGCTGCCGAAGCCGGGGCATAAGCTTTTATCCTGCGTACCATATCAGCCCTCGCGAGTCCAATTTTGCAATCTTAAAATATCCGACAAGACGCCTGCGGCCGTGACCGCGGTGCCTGCGCCATAACCTCTTATCACCAAAGGCAGAGGCTTGTAGTAAGCGGTGGTAAAGGCCAGGGCATTCTCGCCTCCGCGCACGCGATAAAGAGGATTGCTCTCGTCGACCGCCTCGACGGCGCACCTGCATTTGCCATCCTTGATGGAGGCCACGTAACGCAGCACTTTGCCCTGAGAGGCCGCTTCTTTGACCCTCTGCCCGAAAGCATCATCAGCAGCTTTGAGGTTCTCAAGCACCTCCTTGGCGCTGCTGCCGCACAGGAACTTGGGATCCACGGCAGCTTCAACCTGCACGTCTGCAAGCTCAAGCTTAAAGCCGCACTCGCGTGCCAAAATCAAAAGCTTGCGCGCCACATCCGTCCCCTCAAGATCATCGCGCGGATTGGGCTCGCTGTAGCCTTTTTCATAGGCATCGGCGGTGGCCTCGGCCAAGGTCATGCCGTCTTCGACCAAGCCGAAGATGTACGATAAGGTGCCTGACATGATGCCGTTAAATTCAATAAGCTCATCGCCTGCTGCCAAGAGGTTTTGCAGCGTGTTGATGACAGGCAGCCCCGCGCCGACATTGGCCTCGTACAAAAACTTGCGATGGTTGGCATGGGCCGTGCGGCGCAGGCCCTTGTAGTATTCGTAGGAGACGGTGTTGGCCTTTTTGTTGGGGGTTACCACGTGATACCCCTCCTGCATGAGCTCGATGTAGGATAAGGCAAGCTTCTCGTCGGAGGTGCAGTCGACGAACACGGGGTTTACAAGATGCGAGTCTTCGATAAGCTGCTTGGCCTGCCTGATGTCAAACAAAGGCAGTCCCTCTGCATTGAGCTTGTCTTTGTAGGCATCAAGATCGATGCCCTTGAGATCTTTGATGAAGCCTTTGGAATTGGCCACGGCCACCACCCTGATCTCGATGCCCTGCCTGTCCTTTAAAATCTGCTGCTGACGCTTGATCTGCTCCAAAAGCTCGCCGCCGACGCCTCCTACGCCCACCAAGATCACATCGAGGATCTGCCTTGAGCTGAAGAATGACATGTGGCACACGGCAATGGCCTCGGCCACCTTGCTCTCGGAGATCACAGCCGAGATGGAGCGCTCCGACGAGCCCTGGGCAATGGCGCTGACATTGATGTTGGCCTGCGCAAGAGCGCGGAAAAACTTGCCTGAGGTGCCGCGCATGGTCCTCATGCCGTCGCCCACCACCGAGATGATGGCCATCTTGTCGATGATTTCGACAGGATCAAGCAGCCCCTCGCGCATCTCAAGCTCAAACTCCTCTTCAATGGCGCGCAAGGCGCAGGCTGCATCCTGCGTGTGAATGCAAAATGAGATGGAGTACTCGGAGGATGACTGCGTGATGAGCACCAGCGAGATCTTAGCCTGCGAGACGGCGGTGAACAATCGCCCTGCCATGCCCACCATGCCCTTCATGCCGGGGCCCGAGACATTGACCAGGCTGATGTTCTTCAAATCCGAAATGCCCTTGATGGGAATGGAGCGATCAGTCTCCTCTGCAATCAGAGTGCCCTCGCCTTGGGGATTTAAGGTGTTTTTGATGAGGCAGGGGATGTGGAACCTTGCGATGGGGGCAATGGTGCGCGGGTGCATGACCTTGGCGCCAAAATAGGAAAGCTCCATGGCCTCCTTGTAGGACATCCTCTTTAAGAGCACCGCATCGGGCACCATGCGCGGATCGCAGCTGTAAACGCCGTCCACGTCCGTCCAGATCTCGCAGCACTGAGCCCCTGCGATGGCGGCCAGACAGGCAGCAGAATAATCAGAGCCGTTGCGTCCCAAAAGCACAAGCTCGCCCTTGTCGTTGCCGCCGCAGAAGCCTGACATCAGGGTAATGGCCCCCTCAATTTGCGGCACCATGGCATAACGCTGTTTGGATTTTTCGATGTTGACCGAGGACTCCAAGATCCCCCCTTCGGTTTGCAGCACGGCCACAGGATCGATGATGCGCACTTTATGGCCGCGGGCGCGCAACAGCTCGGCCATGATGCAGATGGAAAAAGATTCGCCGCGGCTTTCGATGAAAGCCTCCACCAGGGGCGGGCATTGGCCCAAAAGCTTGATGCCCATCACGCGCCTTTGAATTAAATCGAGGGTAGTGTTGAACTCGTGCAGAACGTCGTCGGTTTTAAAATCAGGATAGGTCTGTCCCAGGGTCTTGATCAAAGGCTCGATGATGCCTGTAATCGCGTCAATCTGCTCTTGACCGTCCAGCCCGTTGACCCCGCTTTTGACCAAAGCCACCAGCAAGTTGGTGATCTTGGCAGGAGCCGACAAAACCAGGGCAGTGGAAGTCTGCCTGGCAGTGCTGACTGCAATGTCGGCTACATTGATAAAGCGCTCTGCATTCGCAACCGAAGTACCTCCGAATTTGAGTACGCGCATATATGCTCCCAAGTAAATGATGTGATTTAGGGTTAAGAAATAATTTTATGCTCTGTTAAACTGTTCAAAAACCTCATTATTGTAGCAAAAACAGCATATGCACCTAAATAAGGGCCCGGGCCGGTGCACCAAAAAACATCGTTTTTTGCCGTTCCCAAAGCGGCAGGTTTTTCCGCCAAGGCGGCACTGTCTTTCCTCAAAAAGACCTTGTTTTCAAAAAAGTCCTGTAATTTCAATAAGTTAACTTCAGGTCTTCTTTTTGCTCAAAGGCTTTTAAAAGTTTTTAAAGGCTAAAGACAACCATGGAAAGCACAGCGCCCCTGATGGCGGCAAGCTTGAATTTTGCCGCCTTGCAAACTCTTGGCAATGCAGGCACCCGCCCTGCCGCAGGAGGGACTTTTTTGTCCCAGTTAAACGGGGTCAAATCCTCATTTAAAGAAAAGAGCGCCGCCCAAAACAAGAATGCCCCCTGCAACTCATCTGCCAAAGGGATGGGATCAGGCTTGGGCCGGCACGCTTTTGCAGGACAAAACGCTCTTGACGGACAGGGGCTTCTTAACGAGATCTTGTCTGCCAAGGCCCAAAGCTGCGCTTTAGGCCAAGCTCAACAGGAGGAGGCGCTGCAGGTTTTGCAAGGAGGGGCCCTGCCTTACGCCCTCAATGCCCTGCAAAATGTTGCTCAGGCAAGCTTAAGGGTCAATTTTGCCCGGGCTTCTTTATTATTGGCTCTCGCCTTGGTTTTGAAAGCTGCAACCTTGGCAGCAAGCTCGCCTGCGCAAGGCTCGGCCGAGGCTGCGTATAAAAGCGCCCTGTGGCAGCTGTGCCTTGGGGCCTACCCCGTCTTTTGCCTGCTCTGCCCTGTTTGTGCAGGCAAAAAAGAACAGGTCAAAAAGACAGACGATCTTAAAAAGCGGCGCAAGTATCTTTTGCACAAATTCAAATACGGCACGGAGCCGCCCTCAGAAGAGCCGCTGCCCGGGGTTTAACCTTATCCTTTTTAATCCTGTTTGGACCTTGTTTTTGTGTCCTTAAAACCTTTATTGCCCTGCCCTGCGCCAATCAGGGAGGCAGGTCCTGCGCTTTTAAAAAAGCAAAGCCTGATTTGTCGGCTCATATCGCAAAATTGCCTTGCAAAATGCAGCATTTTAGAGGTTTGCTCTTTGATTTGGATCGCTATTTTTGGGCAGAACGCGTAAAATCTGATATAAAGTTTTAATGCCTGAATATCAGGCAGAACCTCTGATGGCTGTGACACCTCCCCAAAGCTGCATCGTTCAAGTCCCTCTTTGGTGGTGTAAAATCAGTCCTGATGAAAGGCAAGACACGGCATCTTAAAAAAGCTTGTGCCAAGGCCTGTTTTGTGAATGTTTTTTAATTTATGCGGGGATATGAAATCATGAGAAAACCTCTTGTAATGGGCAACTGGAAGCTCAACGGCACCAAAGAGTCGGTTACTGCTTTAGTCAAGGCTTTAACGCCTGTTGCAGACGAGAACAGCGCTAAAGTCGATACCGCCGTTTGCGCTCCTGCCGTCTTCATCGGCCTGGTTGAAAGCTTGGCAGGCGGCACCGGGCTGTTATGGGGCTCTGAGGACTGCGATATCCACACCAATGGCGCCTTTACCGGAGAAAACTCGCCTGTCATGCTGCGCGAATTTGGCTGCACCTATGCCATCGTCGGCCACTCGGAGCGTCGCGATTATCACAAAGAATCAAGCGCTTATGTAGCCCAAAAGTATCAGGCTGCCCAAGAGAACGGGCTCATCCCCGTTTTGTGCGTAGGCGAGTCCGAGCAGCAGTTTGAAGAGCAAAAGACCATGGATGTCATCAAAGAAGAGCTGCAGGCTGTCATCGATCTTTGCGGCATCAAGTCCTTTGAAAAAGCCGTCATCGCCTACGAGCCCATTTGGGCCATCGGCACCGGCAAGACTGCCACTCCTGAGATTGCGCAGGACGTGCACTCCAAGATCCGCGCCTTCTTATCCTCCTTTGATGCCGGCGTTGCCGCAAAGGTTCAGATCCTCTACGGCGGCTCCTGCAATGCCAAGACTGCACCTGAACTGTTTGCCATGCCCGACATCGACGGCGGACTGGTAGGCGGCGCTTCCTTAAAGGCTCCCGATTTTTCGGCCATCATCGCAGCTGCCGCTGCCAACGCTTAAGAGCAACAAAATTAAAGCAGATTGCTAAATTGGGACATTAATCATGGCAATTAGGAAAATCGGCGTCTTAACCTCAGGAGGCGACGCCCCCGGCATGAATGCAGCCGTACGTGCCGTGGTGCGCACTGCTATCGATTATGGTTATGAGATCTGCGGCGTCCGCGACGGCTACATGGGTTTGCATGAGGGCAACATCATTCCTCTGAACCGCAAATCCGTATCCGACCTGCTCAACCGCGGCGGCACCTTCTTGGGCACCGCCCGCTTCCCGGCATTCAAAGAAGAGTCGGTGCGCGCCGAGTGCATCGAGGTGATGCGCAATCACGGTCTTGACTCTTTGGTGGTGGTGGGCGGCGATGGCTCCTACATGGGCGCCAAGCTGCTCTCGGAGATGGGTTATCCGTGCATCGGCCTGCCCGGCACCATCGACAACGATATTGCAGGCACCGACACCACCATCGGTTTTGATACCGCCTTGAACACGGCCGTATCCTGCATAGACAAGCTGCGCGACACCTGCTCTTCGCACAAGAGGATCAGCGTGGTCGAGGTCATGGGCCGCCACTGCGGCGATCTGGCCCTCTCCTGCGCCATCTCCTGCGGCGTGGAAGCCACCTTGGTGCCCGAGGTGCCATGGAACAAGGAAGAAGTCTACACGCAGATTGAGGCTTGCATCGAATCGGGCAAGCGTCACGCCATCATCGTCGTTTGCGAAAACCAGACCGACGTTCATCAGATGGCCCGCGAGATCGAGGGCAGAACTGGCCTTGAGACCCGCGCCACGGTGCTTGGGCACATTCAGCGCGGCGGCACCCCCACTCCGTCAGATCGCGTGCTGGCAAGCCGCATGGGCGCTTATGCCGTGCAATTGCTGCACGAGGGTCATTCGGGGCGCTGCATCGGCATTCAGCGCGGACAATTGGTGCACCATGACATCATCGAATGCATCGAGACCATGAAGCACCAATTCAGAAAAGACATGTACGATTTGGCTTTGTCGTTAAGCTAAGCCAAACCTTGCCATCAGATTGCATAAAAATAAAATCCGCTGCGGCGGATTTTATTTTTTAAGGCAAAAGATGGGCAAAGATCTCTCATGCCATGAGTGCTCTAAACCCCTTCCCCGATTAGGGCGCCTTTTGCGACTGCCTGACCATCTCCAATACCTGCATTCTCAACGATCTGCACATCGAAGATTATTTGCTGTGGTACCGGGCCAACATCAAGCTGCGCATGGAGAAATACCTGCGCGAACACCCGCGCGCAGAGGGCATGTATGAGCGTCCTGCACGCTATAAGGTCAACGATGGCAAGAAAAGCCGCATAGTCCGCCTCTATGACGATGATCATGAGTGCTGCTACGACAAAATATCCCAAGAAGGCCTCTCCCCCATGGATATGCGCAGGCACATTGATATGCTCAAAAAGCAAGCCGCAGGCCGGACGCTGCCCGGCCTTAAGCTCATCATGATCTAAATCCGAAGCTTAAGCCAAACGTGCCCGATCAAATCGCTCAAATTAACTTTTGTGCTCAAAGAGCAGATCAAAAGCATCTTGCTCAACCTTGGGATCGGTGAACACCTCCATCACCACGGGCTTATCAAAAGATCCAAAGCACAGCTCAACCAGTTTCGGCTTTAAACTGTCTTTATCGCGGACGCTCAAATACTCGCACCCGGTCTGCACCGCCCACCCTTCTATGCTTGGAACGTGATGCCCGGCGGCGGCCGCCGCCACTAATGGCTCGACATTTTTCCCGACTGCATTGACCAATCCCTTATTGTTCCTAAACTCCTGTCCGCCTTGATTGTTGATCACCACCAGCTTGAAGTTTGATCCCAGCTCTTTGTTGCTCAATACATTCATATCGCAGATAAAGGCCAGATCGCCTATTACCCCGATGCACAACCTGTCTTTATCTGACAGAGAGTGACCTGCTAATGATGAGACCGCTCCATCGATGCCAAAGCCCCCGGTGTTGCAACTTAACTGCACCTTATCATCAAATTCAAAACAGTTAGCCATGCGATATGAGTTTAAGAACCCAAGGTGCACCGAGCAAGGCTTAGCCAAAAGCGTTGACAGGGTTTGACAAATCAAAGGCGTGCATAAAGGCAGTGCCGGAAGCTTGCGTCCGTCTGCAGCCTCTTTGACTCTGGAATAATAGGTAACATCGGGTGCAAAGTTATTCACCCCGGCAAAGAGGCTGAAAAAGTCAGGAGCCTCCATATCAAACCAAACCTGCGGGATCTTGTGATTGCGGAACCGATATTGCGAGGATACTCTCAACACAGCGGCCCTCTGAAAGAGCACGTGAGCAAAGCAGTCAGCGCTGATCCCCCCAAGGTCGATGATGATATCGGGCAAGAGATCCGAGCTTAAAGCCGAAGCCCCACAGAATCTTACCGACATGATCTTATTAGGGCCCAAGTAGCGTGAGTTGTGCTCGCAAAAAACCGGAATGCCGTAGTTTTGCACAAACTTGTAAAGAGGAGCGGCTTGAGCGAGATCCCATCTTGATTGGATCCCCATAAAGATCGCAACTTTGCGAGACTTGACAGAAGACCAATCTACCTTATTAAAGGCAACACGGTTTATATAATTGGTGACGGCAATCGTCTGCGGCAAGGATTTAACCGTAAGTTTTTGCCAATCGCATGAGCTTGGCACATTGATATGCACGGGCAATCTCTTGTATTTGGCAGCGACCAAAGCTGCGTTCAAGCACTCAATAATCTTAAGCCTGCTCAAATCATCTGTCAGAGTCGGCAAGGTAAAAGATAAGCAGCATACATCCGACAGGCTTGATTTTCGGTTGAGAAACTGCGGGCTTTCCGTAAGCTCACCTGATGCATCATTGAAAAATGTAACCGCCACTACGGGGATCTTGCGATAATAACACTCGGTCATGGCAGGCAAATAATTGCTGCCGGCTGTGGCTTCAGTGCATGTAATAACTACAGGCTCATCGCTTTCATCGGCAAGTCCTGAGGCAACATATGCAGCCGAGCGCTCATCGATCACACTGTGGCAGCAAAAGAAAGGATCTTCTTGGCACAGAAGATTAAAAAAAGCGTTTTGAACGCCCGGACTGGCAACGATTTGATTAATTCCATAGGCCTTAAGCATGGCGCACACATAGTGGACTGTTGAATGCATAATCAGATCCCCCGGGGTGTGATTAATTAAAGGTTAAAATATTGTTAAGGACGGTCAGCGAGTTTTTACGCAGATTGCCGATACGCTTTGTAAAGTTATCATGGACAAAGCCGGTGCATAAATTAAATAGTTCAGTATCGCCGGGCAATCTTGAGTTTAACTGCAAAGCATCAATGCCAAACTCCTTTTCAAGTGTTTTGATGCGCGGATCTTTGTGATGAAGGTAAAAATACATGAATTTGCGATTAAAAAGCAAAGAGTAAACCGTACCGTGAAATGAATTGGTCAGCACTAAAGAGCTGTTAGCAACATAATTCAAAAATTCATCAGGAGATGTAGCAAAACGCCATTCATGCCTCAAGTTTAATGATTTAAACTTCTCAACTGTCTTCTGAGTCATAAAAAGCGGACCTGGCGAAATATTAAGCACAGCTAGATTTTTTAAATCATTAGCAGTACGATATTGGTCAATACTTTCCAGCACGCTCAAGATCTGCTCTTCCTGTGCTCCATAATTGGGACCAAATATATAGAGCAAGATATAGGGCTCGTTGATTAATGGCCGGGAGATAAAGGAACTGTAGTCATCAGCATCAAGCAAAAATGCCGGGTCTAAAGCTGTGGTAACCGGAGCGCAGGGCAGGTTTAAACTGTTGAGGGTTTCAACCCAAGCGCTTTCACGCAGGGTTATGATCTTAAATTTGCGCCACTGATTGGTGAGGTAGTTTTGGTAAGTCTTATAGATTGGATCGCCGGGCAAGCTCTTGCCGAAACTTGCTGCATATGCAAATAAATTAGCGTTTGGATATTGATCGATATCACCAAACAGTATTTTTTCTATACGTGCCCCCCCCCAGAAGTTTTCCAAATATGCCATACCCAGTCACTTCCAACTATAAAGTCGACGTGATTTAGCTCATTTGGGTCTGAAATCTTAAGCAAGATGCTTTCGGCAAAATGCTCAAACTTCTTTAACCTCGGGTAATGGTTTTTGAATATCAGCGATGCCTGTCTTATTACAGCTTTTCTGTCGGCATCCTTGATCTCAGGGGTTTGCAAAAATTGTCTTGAGCGGCCTCGAGCAATTTTCAAAGCGCTCATCTCCTTGAACTTAACTAACCCAACATTAAGATCTTCCTTGAGCTTGTTTTGTTGCTTTAATATCATTGCCTGTTTTTTAAGAGCATGAATTAAAGCATAGCCTTGCATGTGAGCACCGAAATTATCGTTTTCAGTTTGTGTTAGAGTAATAATACCAATGTTCTTCATAAAAGTTCTTAAATAGGCTTACAAATATCACAGTGTTTTTGTAAAAAGAGATCGGCTATATACATATACTTTAAATTAATATTTGCCTGGGCAGCATTATTAATGGAAGATGCAATTTCATTTTTCAAAGCCTCAGGGGCAAACTTTTTGAAGGCATTCATGTCATAGCGGATCATAAAGTCAGCCATAACATCAATGCGCTCCCTGTCCAAAAAATCAAATAAGGCTTTTTGATCTTGAGCATTCAAAGCCACCGCAACCACATTGTTTATATTGCTGATCACCCTGCGCCGTGACGAGACAAAGATCCTCGCATCGGGGTACTTTTGTGCAAGATAACTCAAAAGATAGCGGCCCCGGAGCGCAGGTTCCGCCTGCCGGCAGTATTTTCATCATATTTATAAAGGCACTTGCAGCTTAAGAAGGTAAAGCTAAAGGCCATTCTCTCCATGGGTAAGACTTTCCGAAAATATTCGCACTTTCTCCAATATTTTGCAATGCCGCTCATCAGATAACAAAAAGCAGGACAAATTTTGATGATCTGACTTTAGCAGGCGAGAGCCTGCTTGCTTGCAGATCTCTTTTTTGCCTTGGGCACCCTCTGCTGTCTAAGGGCGGCATTGCTCTTTGCACGTGCGTTCCCTCCCGTCTTCGGGGATCGATTTGACTTATCTTCACTCCTGCTTTACAGCCATGCTGTCCTGCCCCTCCGCAGCTGCGGCACTGGCGCAAAAAGGGGGCTTAAGCCCGCTTTTTGACAGTATCTTTAATGCTCATGTTACGAGTGCATATAGCGGTTGCCGCGCAAGATCCCAAGCACGCCCGAGCGCACGGTCTCCAAAACATCGGTAACCGCGCTCATGGTGCGGATAAAGTTATCCACTTCCTCTGACGAGCCGCTGAACTCGACGGTGTAAAGCTCAGGAGTGACATCGATGATCTTGGCCTTGAAGATGGTGCACAAAGAGCGCACCTCATCGCGCAGATTGCGGGTGGGGGTGGGCATCTTCATCAACACCAGCTCGCGCTCAAACCCGCCGCCCTCGCCGTACAGATCGCTTACGCGCAAAACATCGACCAGCTTGTGAAGCTGCTTTGTGATCTGCTCGGCCTCTTCCTTGTCGCCCAAAGTCAGGATGGTGCAGCGCGACAGCGAAGGATCTTCGGTGGGGGCCACCGTCAGGCTTTCGATGTTATAGCCCCTTTGGGAAAACAAGCCGACCACGCGCGAGAGAGCTCCTGCCTCATTTTCAATCAAGATGGAAATGACGTGTCTCATGATTAACCCTCCTCGCTTAAAATCATATCGGCCATGGATCCGCCAACCCTTTGCATGGGGAAGACCTTGGCATCGGTATCCACTCTGACATCGACGATCACCAGATCATCTTTTAAGGACAAAGCCTGCGCCACCACCTCATCGAGTTTGGACGGATCTTTAACCTCAAAGGCCTTGTGGCCGAAGGCGTCGGCAAGCTTGATGAAGTCCGGGTTAAAGGTCAGATCGGTCTGGCTGTAGCGGTGATGATAGAACAAAGACTGCCATTGGCGCACCATGCCCAAGGTGTGGTTGTCCAAAATGAAGATCTTGACGGGAATATGGTACTGCTTGCAGGTTGAAAGCTCCTGCATGTTCATCTGAAACGATCCGTCGCCCGTAAAGCAAATCACCTGGGCATCGGGGAAGGCAACCTTGGCGCCTGCTGCGGCGGGGAAGCCAAAGCCCATGGTGCCCAACCCTCCTGAGGTGATGAACTGACGGGGCTTTTCAAACTTATAGTATTGGGCGACAAACATCTGATGCTGGCCCACGTCGGTGGTGACGATGGCCTTGCCTTGAGTTGCTTTGTAGACCGCCTCTATCACCTGCTGAGGCTTGATGACGCGCGGATCGCGCTCATAGGATAGCGAGAAGTGCTCTTGGTAAGAGCGGATCTCATCCCACCACTCCTTAAGTAAAGGATTGGGCTTTAAAGAAGCTTCGGCAATGGCGTCATTGAGCTGTTCCAAAACAGTCTTGCAATCGCCCACGATGGGAATGTCTGCGTGCACGCACTTTGAGATGGAGGCAGGATCGACATCGACATGGATGATCTTGGCATTGGGGCAGAATTTTTGGGCATTGTTGGTCACTCTGTCGTCAAAACGCACGGCAATGGCCACCACCAGATCGCTGTTGTGCATGGCCTCGTTGGCAGCATACAAACCGTGCATGCCCACCATGCCCAAATAATGGGGATCGGTGCCCGGGAAGCCGCTGATGCCCATCAAAGTGGAGACAGCAGGCAAATTCATCGAGGTTACGAGTTTGAACAGTTCTCCTGAGGCCTCGCCCTGCACCACGCCGCCGCCGAAGATCAGCACGGGACGCTTGGCCTTGGCAATCATTTGCACGGCGCGCTTGACCTGACCCTTGTGGCCTGCCACGGTGGGATTGTAAGAGCGCAGCTTGACCTCTTTTAATTGAGGATACTCGACCAAAACTTGGGGATTTTGGCAGTTTTTCGGGATATCCACCACCACAGGACCCTTGCGGCCTGTGGATGCAATGTAAAAAGCTTTGAGCAAATTGGGCGCAATGTCCTCAGGCTTCTTGCACAAAAAGCTGTGCTTGACCACGGGGCGGGTGATGCCCACGGTATCGACTTCCTGGAAAGCATCCGAGCCTATAAGATGGGTCGACACCTGTCCTGTGATCACCACCATGGGGATGGAATCGCCGTAGGCCGTGGCTACGCCTGTGACGGTATTGGTGGCGCCCGGGCCCGAGGTTACCAAGGCCACGCCGACTTTGCCTGTGGCGCGCGCGTAACCGTCTGCCATGTGCACGGCACCTTGTTCGTGACGGGCCAGATGATGGATGATTTGCTTTGAGTTTAATAATTCGTCGTAAATGTCGATGACGGTGGCCCCGGGGTAACCAAAGATTTGATCGACGCCCAGATCTTCTAAGACACGCACTACGGTTTGTGCGCCGTTTAACATAACCATGTTCTAACACCATTAATGTCTGCTCGCGACGGGTTTTGAGCGTAAAAAACTCCACGACCTGACACCGCGAGGCTGCCCGGCAAAGATTTAAGAGAAGTTAAATTTTGCGGCGGCGGGTTATTAATTACTCTTATGCACGGCACAAGAGCCTAAGAAAGCCGGTAGGCCTTCTAAATTAAACAGCCTTTACAACCTCATTTGGATGTAAGGCAGGGCAATTATAACGCAATTAACAAGGCCCGTAAGCATTGCGGGGGCATTTTTTGACAGCCTTGGCAAAGAGACAAACTCGTCCTTGCAACGCGTCATTTCAAAGTGCAAAAGATAAAGCCTGCAAACAACAAGCCCCCTTGCGGGGGCTTGTTGCAGCAACGTTTAACCAAGCTTAAATGTCATGCTTGACGTTATAGCTCTTAAGCGACCAGATATCGCGGACATAGTCCTCGATGGCGCGGTCTGAGCTGAACTTGCCCATGGAGGCAGAGTTGATCATGGCAGCCTTGGCCCAGCGCTGCCTGTCCTTATACATCTGCTCGACTCTTTGGTGAGCCTGACAATAAGAGGCAAAGTCTGCAAGCACAAGGTAAGGATCGCCGCCATCGAGCAAAGAGCGCTTGATGGAGGAGAGAGCCCCTACTTCGCCCGGGGTAAAGTAGTCAGAGTCAAACCAGTCGAGGACGGCCTTAAGATCGGGATCTGAGTTGTAGAGCTCCCAAGGGTTGTAGCCGCGGGCCTTGAGATTTTCAACCTCTTCTACCGACAAACCGAAGATGAAGTTGTTATCCGCCCCTGCCTCCGAGAAGATCTCGATGTTGGCGCCATCCATGGTGCCCAAAGTCAGGGCGCCGTTGATGGAGAACTTCATGTTGGAGGTGCCTGAGGCCTCGTAACCTGCCGTGGAAATCTGCTCTGATACGTCGGCAGCAGGAATAATCTTCTCGGCAATGCTGACGCGGTAGTTGGGGATAAAGATCACCTTGAGCTGATTGCGGATGCGGTGATCGTTGTTGATCTTCTCGCCTGCCGCATTGATGGCATAGATGATGTCCTTGGCCAGCGTGTAGGCAGGAGCTGCCTTGGCGCCGAAGATGAAGACCTGAGGGACTATCTTATAGGACGGATCCGATAAGAGCCTGCGATACAGGTAAAGGATGTACAAAAGGTTCAGGTGCTGACGCTTGTACTCGTGCAGTCTTTTGACCTGAATGTCGAAGATGGCATGGGCATCGACCTCAACGCCGCAATAGCGCTTGATCTCGCGGGCAAGAGAGAGCTTGTTGTCATGCTTGATCTGCATGAAGCGCTCTTGGTACTTGGGATCGTCGGCATGCTTCCTCAAGGCTGCGCACTGTTCAAGGTGCAAAGGCCAATCGGGACCTGCAACTTCGTTATACAGCTCTGCCAAGGCCGGGTTGCACGAGAGCAGCCAGCGGCGGGGAGTCACGCCGTTGGTGACGTTGCAGAACTTGTCCTTCCACAATCTTGCATACTCGGGGAAGAGTTCGTCTTTGACCAGCTTTGAGTGAATGGCGGCCACGCCGTTGACGCGGCGGGAGGCCACGACGCACAAATTGGCCATGCGCACCATGCGGCAGGGGCCTTCCTCGATGATGGAGAGTTTGGCCCTGATGTCGTTGTTGCAAGGCCACATATCCTCCACAGGTCCGTTTAAGAAGCGATAGTTGATCTCATAGATGATCTCAAGGTGGCGCGGCAACAGTTTTTCGAACATGTACACGGGCCACTTTTCCAAAGCCTCGGGCAACAGGGTGTGGTTGGTGTAAGCGAACACCGAAGTTACGATATCCCAGGCTGCATCCCAGGCAATGCCCTCTTCATCGACGAGCAGGCGCATCAGCTCGGGCACCGCGATGGCAGGGTGGGTGTCGTTAAGCTGAATGGCAATCTTGGCGGCAAACTCGCCGTAATCGTGGTGATGGGTGCGGTTGTAGCGGCGCAGAATGTCGCGCAAGGAGCAGGCGCAGAAGAAGTATTGCTGCGTCAGGCGCAAAAACTTGCCGGCTTCGGTCGAATCGTTGGGGTAGAGCACCTTGGAGATGGCTTCTGCTTCGGCCTTTTCTTCTTGGGCATCGACGTAACCTCCGGCGTTGAAAACGTCCCAGTTAAACGATTCGGTGGCGCGCGATTCCCACAGGCGCAAAATGGTGACCGACGAGCCGCGGAAACCTACCACGGGGATGTCCCAGGGCACGCCCTTGATGATGTGGGCGGGGTGCCAGACCTTGCGGATGGACTGATCGGGGCCCTGTTGCGTCTCGACGTATCCGCCGATGGGGATGTTTTGCACCGACTCGGGGCGGCAGACTTCCCAAGGGCAGCCGTACTCGCGCCAAGAATCGGGACGCTCTACCTGTTTGCCGCCTCTTATCTCCTGACGAAACAGGCCGTTTTCATAGTGAATGCCGTACCCTACGGACGGATAATTCAAGGTGGCAAGCGAATCCATGTAGCAGGCGGCAAGACGCCCCAGGCCCCCGTTGCCCAGAGCCATGTCAGGCTCCTCGTCGCACAATTCGTTTAAATCGACGCCAAGCTCCTTTAAGGCTTCCTTGGCAGTCTCGTAGATCTCAAGATTGCACAGGTTGTTGACGGTAAGGCGCCCCATCAAAAATTCGGCGGATAAATAATGAACCGCGCGGGTGTCGTTTGAGGCGTGGGTAAACTGAGTCTGAGTCAGTCTGTCGAAGATAAACTCGTTGATGGCAGCAACCACTGCCTGCCACCAGGCCAGAGGGCTGGCTTTCTTTTCTGAGGTGCCGATGGAAGTCCTCAGGTGATGCACGATCATCCGGCGCATCGTCTCGACGGTGGGATGACAAAATTCCTCGCTGCGAACGATATCGGCTGTTGCGACGCTTTTCTTCTTATTGGCAGCAGTGCTCTTGGCAGTGCCGGTTTTAGCGGCCATAATTTTCCTCCTTGATAAGTGGACTTGGGATAACGGCCTGTTTAAAGTCAATTGCGACAATTATAGCAAAAACCCGCAGGCTTATGCCGCAGGAGTCGTGCAGCGCCCCCATTTGGGCGCTTGAAAAAACTGCAAAATAAAACCGCGATTGGCTCTAAATGGCCATCCCAAGCAAAAGATTTGAGGCCAAAATAATGCACAAATCAGAACCTGAGTTCTTCGGGGATTGGCAAATCGGGATTTAAATCGCGCGGTCTTTCGCCCTTGCCTTCTTTGTAGGCTTTCATGCTCAGCACCCAGGCCAACACCTGCGCCACGGCCTGAAACAGGCCGC
This sequence comes from uncultured Enterobacterales bacterium, assembly GCA_964651505.1. Lineage (GTDB taxonomy): Bacteria > Pseudomonadota > Gammaproteobacteria > Enterobacterales > Succinivibrionaceae > Avisuccinivibrio_A. The sequence continues at coordinate 5,335 of CAZYXT010000025.1, read as the reverse complement.
GGGGGATCTCCTGTTCAAGATCGGTGGTGTAGTACAAAGAGCGCGCCAAAGGCGGCAGCGGCAGCACCGGCACATTGGTTTCGCGGGCGATGCGGATGATGTTTTGGGCCACCATGTCGATGCCGCGGGCCACCACCACGGGCGCCCTGTCGCCGTCGACCTCGTACTTTAGGGCCACCGCATAGTGGGTGGGGTTGGTGACCACCACGTCGGCCGCCGGCACCTTGGCCATCATGCGGCGGGCGGCCATTTCGTATTGCAGGCGGCGGATGCGGCTTTTAATCTGAGGATTGCCTTCGGTGTCCTTAAGCTCGTCTTTGACCTCCTGCTTGCTCATGCGCAGCTGCTTTTTGTAGCGCCAGATCTGAAAAGGCACATCAAGCAAAATGATGGGGATCATGCCCATGACGATGATGAGCATGAAAAAAAAGATGAAGGACAAAGCCTCGCGCGTCCCCACCTCGGGGTTAAGATACGACAATCTTAGGATGTCGTTGTAAGAGTGGCTCAGCAAAAGATAGCAAACCGTGCCTATGCAGCCTACCTTGGCAATGCTTTTGATGAGCTCCACCACCGAGTTTAACGAGAAAATCCTCTTTAAGCCGTTGATGGGATTAAACCTGTTAAGCTTGGGGCTGATGGCTTCGGTGGAAAAATTGTAGCCTCCGAGAAAAAAAGCTCCTGCAAGGGCAAAGAACAACACGATCATGATGACCAACAGCAGCGTCGGTCCCACTTCAATCACGTTGTTAAAAAAGAGCCTTGACATCTCTTCAACGGTGAAGACCTGATCGCGGCTCAAAGAAAAACTTTGCTCCATGACCTGCGACATGTGCGAGCCCAAAAGCGAGGAGCACATCCACAGCCCCAGCACTCCCGAGAGCAACACCAAAAAGGTGCCTGACTCGCGCGATCTGGGCACCTGTCCGCGGCGGCGGGCATCGGTGATGCGTTTGCCGGTCGGCTCTTCGGTTTTCTCCTGTCCGTCGGACATGGCCTCTCTCCGTTAAACGACGATTGCTAATCTATGAGATCGGCCTTGTCGCCATTATCTTCAAGCCAAGATCTGCGATCTTGGGCGCGTTTTTTGGACAAGAGCATGTCCATCAGGGCAAAAGTGCGCTCTGAGCAGTCTTCGTTTAAGGTAAGCTGCAAAAGCCGCCTTGAGCCCGGGTTCAAGGTGGTCTCGCGCAATTGCTCGGGGTTCATTTCGCCTAAGCCCTTAAAACGCTGGATCTTGATGTTGGAAGCCTTATAGCCTTTTTTCATGAACTGCTTTTGCTTGATGGCAAGCTCCTCGTCATCGAGGGCATATTCTTTTAATTTGCCGCAGTCAAGCCGATACAGCGGCGGGCAGGCCACATAGACATGCCCCTCTTGCACAAGCTTGGTGAAATGTTTGACAAACAAGGCGCACAATAAAGTGCCGATGTGCAGGCCGTCCGAGTCGGCATCGGCCAAAATGCAGATCTTGTCGTAGCGCAAAGAGCTCAAATCGCTGCTGTTCATCTCGATGCCGATGGCCGTGCTGATGGCCCTGATCTCATCTGAGGCCAAAGCCGAAGATGATGAGACCTCCCAGGTATTCAAAATCTTGCCGCGCAAAGGCAAAACTGCCTGATAAACAGCATCGCGCGCCTGGCGGGCAGAGCCTCCTGCGCTGTCGCCTTCGACGATGAAAAGCTCGCACAATTTGGGATCGGTGCCGGTGCAGTCGACAAGTTTGCCGGGCAGCTGCGGGCCTTTGACCGCCCGTTTGCGCTCCACCACCTTGGCTGCCGCCTCGCGCGATTTGCCGCGGGAGATGACCTCTTTTGCAAGCGCATTGCCCACTTCCACGTTGGCATTGAGGTACAAAGAGAGGCGATCCTTGACGGCGTTTTCCACCGCCGAGGCACATTGGCGCGAGGAAAGACGCTCCTTGGTCTGTCCTGCAAATTGGGGATCATGCATCTTCACGGACAAGACGTACGAGCACAAAGGCCACACATCGTCGGCCGTAAGCTTAAGATGCCTGGGCAGAAGATTGTGCAGCTCGCAAAACTCGCGCACGCAAGAGAGGATCCCGGAGCGAAAGCCGTTGACATGGGTGCCGCCCTCGATGGTGGGGATCAAATTGACATAAGACTCCCCCACCGCCGTTTTGGCCGAGCCGTCAAGCTCAAAAGCCAAGGCCCACTCGATTTCCCCCTGCTCTTCTACCTTGCAGTAATAAGGCTCAAAGGGGATATATTCTTTGCCTTGCAGGCGGTTTTTGAGGTATTGGCCCAAATTGCCCTCATGCTGCCAGCACTCTTGTGTATCCGAGGCCTCGTCTTTTAAGATGACTTTAAGCCCGGGGCACAAAACGGCCTTGGCCTGCAAGAGCCTGCGCAGGGCTTTGACATTGAAGGCAGGATCGTCAAAGTATTTGGGATCGGGCAAAAAGCGCAGCAGCGTGCCCGACTCTTTTTTGCCTGCCTCCCCGATCTGACGCAGAGGCTCGCTGATCTCCCCTCCTGCATAGGTTATGGAGTAGACCTTGCAAAACCTTTTGACCACCGCCTGCAAGGAGAGGCTTAAGGCATTGACCACGCTGACGCCCACCCCGTGCAGGCCGCCTGAGTAAGTGTAGTTGTCAGAGGAGAACTTGCCTCCTGCGTGCAATCTGCCCAAGATAAGCTCGATGGCGGGAACTTTGAGCACCGGGTGATCGTCCACGGGCATGCCGCGCCCGTTGTCCTCAACCGACAAAGAGCCGTCTGAGTGCAGCGTCACCGTTATTAAATCGGCATGGCCGCCCAAAGCCTCGTCGACGGCATTATCGATGACCTCCGCGGCCAGATGATTGGGATTTTGCGTGTCCGTGTACATGCCGGGACGGCGCCTGACAGGCTCCAATCCCTCCAAAACTTCAATCGATGATCCGTCGTAGGCAGGCTGCATATTATCTTCCCATCTGTGTGCTGATGCTTTTAAGGCCTAAGAGTATAGCCGATCGCAAGAGCAAAAACTAAGCGCCCTGCAAGAGGGGTTTGACATAAGGCAGGATAAGTTTGGCCTCAAGGCCTCTTTGATCGGTGCGGTTGGCAAGCTCCAAACGCCCGCCCAGCTGCTCGGCCTGCACCTTGGCAATGCACAATCCCAAGCCCGAGCCTTCCTTTTTTTGCCTGTCGCCTCCGACCCTGTAAAAAGGCTCGAAGACATTTTTAAGATCATCTTCTGCAATGCCCGGGCCGTCATCGCGCACCGTCAAAACAAGGCATGGGCTTTCGTTTATGATTATTTTTTTTGCCATAAGATCGATTCTGCCGCCCTCTCCTGCGTACTTGATGGCATTGGAACAAAGATTGGTCAAAATGGCCTTGACGCTTTTGGCATCGCCCTCAAAGCAGTCCTCGCACTCCCCTTCCACTCCCAGATCTTGGCCTTTCTCCTCGCTTAAGATCCCAAGCTCCTCAATGAGGGAAATGAAAAGATCTTTGATGACAATGACATCCTTGCCTGCAATCGGGCTTTTTTCCTGCAACCTTGCCAAATTGAGCAGGCCGTTCATCAGATCTTTTTGGCGCCTGATGCTCTGCTGCAAAAGCTTAAGCTTCTCTTGGGCCTTGGGACTTAAGTCTTCATGGCTTAAGTTTTCTGCCTGCAACATCAGGGAGGTCAGGGGCGTTCTCATCTCGTGGGCCGCATCGGCAATGAACCTGCGCTTTGAGGCCATGCTCTCTTCAATCTTGCCGAACATGCGGTTTAAGGCGCAAATAAAGCTGTCAAGCTCCGAGGGTGTCTTGGCATCCTCTGCCACGGGACTTAAATCATCGTCGGTGCGCCCCTCAAGATCGACTGCAACCTTGGAGATGGACTTAAACAAAACATGAATGCCCGCGATGACGCAGGGAATGTAGAGCACCGCAAGCAAGGCAAGCTGCAACAAAGAATTGGTAAAGGCTCTTTGGGTTATCTCGGAGATGGCGCTCATGGGCCTTGCCACCACGAAGCGCTGCCCCGTGGCCTTGGTGGCCACAAAAGCGCGCACGCGTTCGTTTGAAACAAGCACCGTGTAAAAACCGTCTTCGATGCCCATGGGGATAAAGACATTGTCGCGCGCCTGCCCTATCAGGGGGGCAATGACGATGTCAAAGCGCTTGTTGGCAAAATCCGTCAAAGAGGGCATCAGCTGCACGTTGCCCTCGGGAAGCGCGCTGTTGCGGCGAAACTTGGCAAACATGCGCTCGTGAAGATTGCGCGGTCCTTCCCAGCGGCGGGGGATCAGCATGTCGTAATTGATGACGATGGCGGCAATCTGGCTTAACTCTTCGTCAATAAAGTCCTGCCCCTCCTTGCGCATGCTCTGATAGGACCACAAAGCGGCCGCGATTGAGGCAATCAGGCCGATAAGGCTTAAGATCACAATCAGGCGGAAGCTTAAGGAGCGGCGCAGCATCACTGACCCTTGGCGACCTTCCAGCCCACGCCACGCACATTCAAAATGTTCTTGCTGCCCACTTTTTTGCGCAAGGTGTGAATGAGATACTCCACGGCATTGCTTTCAATTTCGTCATCAAAGCTGTAGATGCGGTTTTCAAGGGCTTCGCGCGACAACACGGAGCCGGGGCGCAGCATCAGCGCCTCCAATAAGGCAAACTCGCGGGCCGTGAGGGTCACAGGCAGCATCGAGCCGTCCTCTTGGCAGACGGTGACCTCGTGGCCTGCCTGATCCAAGGTCAAAATACCGTTGGTGAGCACGGCGCGGGTGGAGGTGCCGCTTTTGCGCCTGCAGACGGCGCGGATCCTGGCCATCAGCTCGGAAAATTCAAAAGGCTTGACCACATAATCGTCGGCCCCCCGGTCAAGACCCTGCACCCTGTCGTTTAAGGCATCGCGGGCGGTCAGAATGATGATGGGGGTTTTCAAGCCTTCTTTGCGCCAGCTGCACAAAAGGCTGACCCCGTCGATGCCCGGCAGTCCCAGATCCAAAAGAATGCAGTCGTAAGGAACGTCAAACGGGGCAAAGCGCGCCTGATTGCCGTCATCAAGCAGATCGGCAGCCTGACCCTCGCCTGAGAGGGCATCGATAAGCGCAGGCCCGATCAGAGGATCATCTTCAATTACCAGTATGCGCATGGTTTAACCTCCCAAGGCTGCAATGTACAAATCGTCAATTTCAAATCTTAATCTTTGACTCTTAGCCGTATCTTAGGCTCAGATTTAAGGCCGTCTCAAAAAGCGCAGGCAGATAAACCTCAAAATCGCTCACGCCATGATCTCCGCCCTCCCTGACATCAATTGTGCACCCTTTATAAAAGTTTAAGGCATCTTTGTAATCCAAAACCTCATCGCCCTTTTTCAAATAGAT
>CAZYXT010000024.1:0-25608 GCA_964651505.1 uncultured Enterobacterales bacterium | reverse complement strand
AAATCACATCGGCAAAAGCGGTTTTTACCTCTTCATTGGGGATGCCTATATAGAGTTTTTTGCCCTTGGAGCCCTTAATGGTCAGGTAACCTGCCTGGTACAAAACGGCTTTGAGGGGAAAATTTTTTTCTCCAAGATGAGAGATGACGGGAGACAAATCCTTTTTGACGCAATCAAAGGTTTTATCTGATAAAAGACCGAGGACCTCAAATATTCCCTCTTCCTTGACAGTCAAACGCTCCAAAAAATCATTGACCAAGGTTGAGTTGGAGCTTTCAAGCCAATAGTGTTCAAATTCTTCTTCAGGCTTTGCAAAGAATTTAATCACCGACAATGGGTTGTATAGCCGGTTCCTTATTTTAGGCTCGAATGAATAGCCGTCATAATTGGCCTTGAGCCCCTCCAAGACTTTGTGCTCATCCCACTGTTCTTGAGGCTCTTCTTCATTAAGAACCTCTGCGGCACGGGCAATGTAGGGCTTGAAATTTTGCTCAAGCTCCTCTTGGGTAAAGCCTGCGATGGCTCCGTATTTTAAATCAAATGAAATGTCGTTTATATTGTTTGGTCCTGAAAAAAGACCTGCACTGATGATCCTGGCAACGCCTGTTATGAAGGTAAAACGAAACTTATTGACAAAGAACTTTAGTCTTCTGAAAAAAACAGCTAATGTTTCCCGCCTTTCTTCATACTCATCGGGATCTTGCAGAACATGGGTCAGAGGGGTGTCATATTCGTCAATCAGCAAGACAATGGAGCGGTTTTCTGCATTGTCCAAAGCAACATCAAGGCAATCGGTCCAATAAGGTTCGTCGCTCCAGGCAAGATTGGCCTTTAAAAATTGTTTTTTAATCTCCTGACCGAATTTTTGATAAAAAGTTTGCCCAGGATCGGGGGTTATCATGGAAGAAAAATCCATCAGAACCACCTTATAGGCGCCAGTGTCTGTCCACGGCCCGTCCTTTTCAAGCTTGAGGCCTTCAAAACATGCCGTGCCGTGTTCAAACAGCTCTTTGAAGGTGGTGAGCAAAAGGGATTTGCCAAAGCGGCGGGGCCGCGATAAAAAAAACGGTCCCTCTGAGCGGGCCAGCGAGGCAACCAAATCGGTCTTATCCACGTAGAGTTTCTTTTGTTTTATGATTTCATCAAAACCAAGGCCTCCGGTTTGCAAAGCGATATTCGATTCCATGGCCTGCACCTCCATTGAGCTGACAGGACAAGAGCCGCCGCTCTTATCCTTAATTTCCTTTGTTTTGGACCGTCAAGATCCAATGTTGCCGGTCAGCTTTAAAATCTAGTCTTAAAGCATCATAGCATAGTCTTTTTATTTGGCGGCCGCCGATGGCAAAAGATCAAGACAAGAGCTCTCTGCCGGATACAAAAGATTTTGCCGACAGGCAGAGCATCTCAAAAAGCGATGCTCTTTGAGCGCTCTTTACCATCCGTTGCGCAGGGCCCATTTTTGGGCCATGATTTCTATTCGCCTGTCGGCTGCCTCCTCTTCAAAATTTAATAAGCGCACCTTCAGATCTCTCCCTCCTGCGTAACCGCCGCAGCGGCTGTTTGACATGATGACCCTGTGGCAGGGCAGGATGATTAAAAAGGGATTGTGTCTTAAGGTTCGGGCCAATCCCCGACGGTGAACCTTCTTTGTAAGCTTATCGCCCAATTTTTCATTGATAAGTTCGGCCGTTTCCGAATAAGTGCAGGTTTGCCCGGGCGGGATCAAAAAGGGCAGGGCTTTTAAAATGGCGATTTGATCGGGGGTGCCGCGGGTAAATTTGAGCCTTAAGCTCTCGTAATCAAAATCCTCAGTTGCAAACGGATCGCGCCTGTAGCGCTCAAGAAACATGCACACCCTGGCAATGCCCGCTGTCATAGCGTTATCGGAGCCGGGCTTGTTTATCTCTTTTTGAGAGGGGGAGGCGATGCTCACCGAGGTTATGCAATCTTCATCATCGCTTGTGATGAGAATCAGATCATTTAAAAGATAAGATGGCATGGCAACTCCAAATCATGCAGGTTTTTTGATCTGCCCCTGATGGATGAGGCCGATGACGATGCCTGCCGCTGCAAAGGAGATCCAGCCCAGGCCCTGCGCATACAAAGGCACATATTTATCGAAGATCTCACCCAAGGCGCCCAAATCAATGCCGGCCGTATTCAGGCCATTGACCAAAGCCATGATCAAGGTCAGGGCCATGGTCCAGGAGTAAACGCAGCGGCTGCGTTTGATGGGTTTGTCCAAGAAGATCAGCACCACCAGGGCCACGCACAAAGGATAGATGAACATCAAAACGGGGATGGTGGAGACAATGATGGTCTTAAGCCCGAACAGTCCGATAAGGTAAGAGATGAGGGTAAAGACTATGACCCAGGAGCGGTAGTGCATCCTGCCTGTGAGCCCCAAGAAGTAGGAGGAACAGCAGCTGATAAGGCCGATGCAGGTGGTAAAGCAGGCCAAAAGCACCATCGCAGAGAGCAGCATGGCGCCAAACTCGCCAAACAAATACATGGAGGTTAAGGCCAGAACCGGGGCGCCGGTATCCTGCATGCCGATGGCATCGACACTTTCGGAGCCAATCTTGGCAATAAAGATATAGATGATGCCCAACAGGGGGCCTGCGATGAAGTCGGCTTTGTACACCTGACGGGTGATGGACTTTGGATCCGAGAATCCTGAGGCCATCACGGCATTTATCACCAAGGTGGCAAAGATCAAGGCGGCAATGGCATCAAGCGTGGCGTAACCGTCCAAGATCCCCTGCACCACAGCCTTAAACGGGGTGGCATAGGCCTCAGAAGGGACGCCCGGCTCTCCCATGGGGGTGATAAAGGACTTGATGATAAAGATGGTGATGGTAAAGACCAACAGGGGGGTCAGGATCTTGCCTATTCTGTCCACAAGCTTGCTCGGGGTGGCCGCCAGCACGCCCGAAATGACAAAGAAGATTGCCAGGAAGATTGGCAGGGCAAAAGAGTCGGCATCAGGCCCCAAAAAGGGCTTGACCGCAATCTCATAGGAGACCGTGCCGGTACGCGGAACGGCAAAGCACGGGCCGATGGACAGATAACACACCACCGTGTAAAAGAGGGCAAAGTAAGGGTGGATGCGCGATGCTGCCTGCTGCAAACCGTGACTGCCCGAATAGCCGATGGCCATGACGGCCACCAGGGGCAGGCCCACGCCGGTGATGCAAAAGCCCAGCACGGCCCACCAGACATTCGATCCTGCCGACTGCCCCATGGAGGCAGGAAAGATGAGGTTGCCGGCGCCAAAAAACAGCGCAAACAACATCAGCCCGATAGGGATATAGCGATGTTTATTGTCCATAAAACCAAAATGCTCCAAAAATATGCAAAATTGCCCGGGATCTCCCGGGTCAGATCAGATTTTAAAATCTTAAACCGAACATTTTTGCAAAAAAGGCGAAATCTTAAAGCCAAAAATTTAGAAGGGCAGATCAAGATTACAATCAAAAGATCTGCTTTGCAACAATGCCGTCAAGGTGGATTTTAAAAAGCGTAAGGGCTGCTTGTTTGTTAATGATCAGGCAGTTTTGTAGAATTTTGCTCAACTAATTTGATCTAAATTTAAAAGCCCGGGTCCTGCTGTTATCAAATCGGTTATGTAACAAAAGTGCAGCCGTGAGGCTGCCTCAGATTCCGTCGAAGCGTTAAATCGTTAAAAGGAAAAGGGCCTGATGAGGAAAGCTTCATCAGGGAAGAGGCATGCAAAGGTTGGGCAGGACTGTCAGGCACAGGGTTGGCGTTTGGGGGCAAAAGGCATTAAAAGGCCCGCAGGAGCGGGCCGCAAAAGAGGGCAGGGGCCCTTGTTTTTGTCGTTCTCTTCTTTCATAATGACTCCTGATTTTAAAGTTGAGTTAAGGGCAGCTGCCTGCCCGGTTATCAAATTCATGACAGGGCTTTGTTATCAAAAGCGCATGTTATGAATTATGTAAGCTGTAACAAAGGCTAAAGGCCCGGCAGCTCCTGCCCTGCGATAAGGTCAATCAATGCCCCGTCGGCAGGAAGCTCTTTGCGCAAAGCGCAATGGAGCATGACATGCGCGCATATCTTGTTGATGCAGCGCATGCAGCCTCCTGACAGCTTTATGATGCGCTGCAAGCCATCATCGGTCCAAAGCGCAGGCCCCCGATAATCGACTTCCGAGAGCCTCAGGTCAATGTACTGCCTGCACTCGTCCTCGTTTAAAGGCACCGTGCGGCCTGCATAGTCCGCCCTCCGGGAGATGGCCCGATTTTCAGGACGCCTTAAGATATCCCACAGCTCTTCTTGTCGCTTAAGATAAGCGGTACCAATCTTTCTTGGCATAGACACTTGTTCCTTAGTTTTTGCAAAGAGCGTCCTGCTTTTGGCAAGTTGTGCGATCTTAGGAGCAATACGGGAGATTGGTCCCCCTTGCAGGGTATCAATCGAAAAACACGGCGGCTATAATGAGAGCACGACGAAGGAGTAAGCCTATGCTAAGCAAAAACATCGAGCAGCGTTATTTGGAATTATTGGCCAAAGAGTATCCCAACCGCTATGCGGCCTTTACCGAAATCATCAATCTTCAGGCCATTTTGAATCTGCCCAAGGGCACGGAGCATTTTATATCGGATCTGCACGGCGAATACGAGGCCTTCGCTCATATCTTAAACAATTGCTCAGGCGTAATTCGCGAAAAGGTCGATGCCATTTTGAGCGAGGCGCTGAACGAAGAACAAAGAGCCGATTTGTGCACCCTCATTTATTACCCCCATCAAAAGCAGGCCATGCTCAAAAAGGAAGGAAAGCTTACCGAAACCTGGTACAAAGATACCTTGGGCTATCTGCTGACCCTCACCAAGTTTCTATCCTCGCGCTATACCCGCTCCAAGGTCAGAAAGGCCATCCCGCGCGAATTTAACTTTATCATCGACGAGCTTTTGCATGCGCAGGCCGACGAGGACAACAACCGCCTCATCTATCATCGCAAGATCTTGGACAGCATCATCGAAACGGGCTCTGCCCATCATTTTGTCAATTCGCTGGCTGCCCTGATCAAAAGATTGGCCGTGGATCATCTGCATATCGTGGGCGACATTTTTGACAGGGGTGCCCACCCCGATGCCATCATGGACATGCTCATGGAGTATCACAGCCTGGATATCGAGTGGGGCAATCACGACATGCTGTGGATGGGGGCGGCGGCAGGCTCGAAATTGTGCATTGCCACCCTGATCCGCAACAACATAGCCTACGGCAATTACGAGCTGCTGGAAAACGGCTACGGCATCAGCATGCGCTCCTTGGCCATGTTCGCCGAGAACACCTATAAAAAAGAAGAGCAGATGACGCAATTTGCCAAGGCCATCTCGGTCATCGTCTTCAAGCTGCAAGGCGAGGTCATCAGGCGCCACGAAGAGTTTGACATGAAAGAGCGGCTGTTTTTGGACAAGATTGACTATGAAAAGGGCACGGTTTTGATTGACGGACAGGAGTACGAGCTTAAAACCAAGGATTTCCCCACCATCGATCGCCTCGATCCTTACAAACTGTCTGATGAAGAAGACAGGATCTGCAATGAGCTTAAACAGGCCTTTTTGGGCTCTAAGCGCCTGCAGGAGCATATCGGGTTTTTGTTCAGCCACGGCTCCATGTACAAGATCTACAACGGCAATCTGCTCTATCACGGCTGCATTCCTTTGAACGCCGACGGCACCTTTGCGCGCATCTATTGCGACGGCAAATTCGTGCAGGGCAAAGATTACCTCGACAGGGCCGATGCCATTGCCCGCCGCGGCTTTGCCGAGCGCGACGAGGCTGCTTTGGATTACATGTGGTATTTTTGGTGCGGCAAGCGCTCGCCTTTATCCGGGCGCGTCATCAAGACCTTCGAGCGGGCTTTGTGCAAGGACAAGTCTACTTACGATGAGCCGCGGGACGACTATTACACCTACTATCATCAAGAAGCCGTTTGCAGGATGATCCTAAAAGAGTTCGGGCTTGATCCATGTCGCGGGCACATCGTCAACGGCCACACTCCCATCAAGGTCAAAGAGGGCGAAAGCCCCATCAGGGGCAACGGACGCCTCTTGGTCATCGACGGCGGTTTTTGCCATGCCTATCACAAGACCACGGGCATTGCAGGCTATACCCTGATTTTCAACTCCCATGAGCTCAGGCTCAAGGCCCACCGGCCGTTTGTGGGGGTGGAGGATGCTTTGTCGTCCAATCGGGATATTCTGTCCGACAGCTTCCAGGTTGAAAGTTTTGACAAACGCCAAATGGTGGCCGACTGCGACGTGGGCAAGGAGATAGCCGAGAACATCGAGTCTTTGCGCAGACTGCTGCGCTCATATCGCGAGGGCACCGTAGCCGAGCACTACCAAAACAAAAGATAGGATCATAAGCATCACGAGGCGGCAAAAGAGGGCTTCGTTCCCATAAGAGGTCTTGGCAAGACTTTAAAAAGATTGATGCCAAGGGGCTTTTTAGCTTTGAAGATCTTTTGGTCAGAAGCGCAGCTCCCCGACCCTATGCGGAACATCGCAGGCGCTGCGCTGGCATAAGTTCGTCGCAGACTACATGCTCAGTCCCTCCGCACAGACCGCAGAGCAGACGGGGTCAGATGACATGCCGCCTGCGAAAGATTGGGGTGACAGACTTAACTTTTTGTTACGCTCTTTTAGCATTTGAGCGAAGAAATCGAGGCTTACGGCATAGATGCAGGCTTGCAAATCGGCATAATCGCGTCTTTGCAAAATCAGCCTTTGCAGCGGGCGGTTGCCGATGAGACCGGGCTTAACCGCATAGACCATCACCATGGTGTGGTGCAGGGCAAAGCTGTTGCAGGCAGCAGCCAGCTCCAAGATCAAACGCCCGTGCAGGTGCTTTTGGGCCTCAAGATATTGCACGTTGAACAAGATGGTGGACCGATCGAGGGTTTGGCCCTCAAAATCGGCGATCAGGCCGCGGGTGTCGCGCAAAAAGTGATGGTTTTCCAAAACAGCCTTGCGCACGCCTTGCAGCGACAGGCGCATCTGCCCGCCTTTGTTCAAGATCTTGTTGAAAAACTCTGTTGCAAGCTCCTCGCTTTTGAAGAACTCGTGCAAAAAGGAGATGGCCTTTTCTCTGTTCATGCTATCCCCTCCGTCTCATGTAACGCTCCATCTCAAGCTGGGGATGGACGCTTTTGACGTACTCCATGCGGCACATGAAGTCCGAGTCTTCGGCAAACTTTTCTTCATATTTGTTAAGAAGCGCAAGCTCGGGCAGGCACTCTTCATCACAGTTGCGAAGAGTGTCGATGTCGCACCCGACTAAGGCATTGAGCCATCTTTCAAGATCGGTGCGCGGCTCTTTTGCATCCTTTTGCAAGTTGACATAGGGCGGCAGCTCCACAAGGTAGATGTCGTTGCGACAGCAGGGGACGGGCGGTTTGCCCGTGTGCTCTAAGTGCAAGATCTCGGTGAATCTGTCTTGCTTTGAGTAGCGGCGAAAGCCTGTAAGATAGATGATGGCCGTATCAAGCTTATGCTGATGGTAGACGGCATGGGAAATAGAGTTTAGCATCAAAAAGTTGGTGTAGGGCACAGGCTCGCGCGGCAGCACGATGAGCTCGACATCAAGGAGCTTGTCCTCGTCGCTTTGCATGATGCCGGAGAACATCACATCCTCGATGGGGCAGCAGCGGCTTACCTCAATGGAATCATAAAATTTGATGCCGCTGCAGGTGATGACGTTCTCATCTGTCGGCCGGTGGCGAAGCACGGCATTGACGAAAGATACCGCAAGGGCGGCGCCTTCGGGCTGCTCAAACACCTGCTTTAAAAAAAGCGAATTGATGCGGTTAAAAGAACATTGGTTTTGCATATGGGATTTTTCTCCTGAGGTTATGCATAAAATCCTTTGGCAGCACCATTGCTGCCTGAGCGCATCATCGCATCTAAAAAAGACGGGAAATTTCAAATCCCGCGGTTTGCGCAGGTTTTTGGAAAATCTTGAGTAAAATCAAAGAGTTAAATTTGCAAAAATTTTTAAAATCAGGTTTTATGTGATCGCGATCACAAAAATTTCCAACGCCGGCGCCCAAGATCAAAGGGTAAGGCAGGCTTTCAAATGAGCATGAAGGCACTAAAAGGAGGTTTTGGTGATTGATTGATTTTTCCCAAACCTGGGACTGCCATACTAGTATGCCGACAATTGCCCCTCCCCGCGGGCAAGTGAGCATCTTGTATGTAACTTTCTAACGAAAAAATGTGATTTGAGATCATATTTGAGAGCTTTTCTTGACTGAAAAGATTTTTAAGGCTCTCAAATGTTATAAGCTTACATTAAAGCTAACCCATTGAAATTCCTCGAAAATCTGCCGTTTGTTTACACATATTTAATTGCTATACGGTGCCGTAAACGATTGCGGTTTAGTTATAAGAAAATTTAATGAAAATAAGTATCAAAAATTCCCGTCTTGATTGAAGAACCTTGCGACGGGATCTATGATAGCCCTGCATTCAAGTTGAGGCAGGCAAAAAAGCCCTCTTGATAAAAGCTTTCGTACAGCCATGTACGCCAACTTAAACTTTAAAGGAGTTTTTTATGAGAGAACAATGGCGTGGTTTTAAGGGCACTCGCTGGGTGGACGACATCAATGTTCGCGATTTCGTTCAAAACAACTATAACCCCTATGACGGTGACGAGTCCTTCTTAGCCGGCCCCACCGAGGCTACCAACACCTTATGGGGCGAACTCTCAAAGTTGCAAAAGGAAGAGCGCGCCAAAGGCGGCGTTTTGGACATGGAGACCGAGATTGTCTCCGGCATCACCGCCTACAAGGCTGCCTATATCAAGGATGAGCACAAAGATCTTGAAAAGGTGGTCGGCCTGCAAACCGACAAGCCTTTAAAGAGAGCCTTCATGCCTTACGGCGGCATCAAGATGGCTCAAGAGGCCTGCACCACTTACGGCTACACTCCTAATCCCAAGTACGAGCAAATCTTCAACGAGTATCGCAAGACCCACAATCAGGGCGTTTTTGACGCTTACACCCCCGAGATGCGTCTTGCCCGCAAGAACAAGATCATCACGGGTCTGCCCGATACCTACGGCCGCGGCCGCATCGTGGGCGACTATCGCCGCGTAGCCCTGTACGGCATCGATTTTCTGATTCAAAAAAAGAAGGAAGATTTGGCAAACTGCGGCTGCGGCATCATGACCGATGATGTCATTCGTCAGCGCGAAGAGCTTTCTGATCAGATAAAAGCCTTAAACGAGATGAAGATCATGGCCTCATCTTACGGCTTTGACATCTCAGGGCCTGCCAACAATGCCCGCCAAGCTTTCCAATGGCTGTACTTTGGCTATCTTGCCGCCATCAAGACCCAAAACGGCGCCGCCATGTCGGTAGGGCGCATCTCAACTTTCCTTGACATCTACATCGAGCGCGATCTTAAAGAGGGCACCTTGACCGAGAGCGAGGCTCAGGAGCTGGTGGACCATCTTGTCATGAAGTTTCGCATGGTCAAGTTCGCCCGCATTCCATCTTACAACCAGCTGTTCTCGGGCGATCCGGTCTGGGCAACCTTGGAGATGGGCGGTTTGGGCATGGACGGCCGTTCGATGGTCACCAAGAACGACTTCCGCTTCCTGCACACCCTTGAGAATATGGGGCCTTCGCCCGAGCCCAATCTGACCGTTTTGTACTCAAAGAACCTGCCTGAGAGTTTCCGCAAGTACAGCTCGCGCATTTCCATCATCACCTCTTCGGTTCAGTACGAGAACGATGACGTAATGCGTCCGATCTGGGGCGACGATTACTCCATCTGCTGCTGCGTATCGGCCACCGAGACCGGCAAAGAGATGCAGTTCTTCGGCGCCCGCGCCAACCTGGCCAAGTGCATGCTCTACGCCATCAATGGCGGCGTCGACGTCAAGACCGGCATGCAGGTAGGTCCCAAGTATCGTCCCATCACCTCCGAGTACCTCGATTACGACGAGGTCATCGAGAAGTTTGACGTCATGATGGACTGGCTGGCAGGTTTGTACGTCAATACCTTGAACCTCATTCAGTACATGCACGACAAGTACTTCTACGAGGCTGCCGAAATGGCCCTCATAGACACCGACGTGCGCCGCACCTTTGCCACCGGCATCGCAGGCTTCTCTCATGTTGTCGATTCCTTGTGCGCCATCAAGTATGCCAAGGTTAAGGTTATTCGCAACGAGGCAGGCATTGCCGTCGATTACGAGACGCAAGGCGACTTCCCTCGTTACGGCAACGACGACGACAGGGCCGACGATATCGCCGTATGGCTGCTCAAGACCTTCCTGACCAAGATCAAGAAGTATCACACCTACAGAAACTCCGAGCCTACCACCTCTATTCTGACCATCACCTCCAACGTGGTCTACGGCAAGGCAACGGGCTCTCTGCCCGACGGCAGAAAGGCAGGCGAGCCTCTGTCTCCGGGCGCCAACCCAAGCTACGGGGCCGAGAAGAGCGGTCTGCTGGCTTCCCTCAACAGCGTGGCCAAGCTCCCTTACGAGTATGCTCTGGACGGCATTTCCAATACCCAGACCATCAGCCCCGATGCCTTGGGTCATGATCTTGACGAAAGAACCAACAACCTCGTTCATATCATGGACGGTTACTTTGAGAAGGGTGCCCACCACCTCAACGTCAATGTCTTTGGCACCGAGAAGCTCCTTGATGCCATGGAGCATCCTGAAAAGCCCGAGTACGCCAACTTCACCATCCGCGTCTCAGGCTACGCCGTCAAGTTCATCGATCTTACTCGCGAGCAACAGCTGGACGTTATTGCCCGCACCTGCCACAAGTCTTTATAGACGCACTCTTAAGGCAGTTATGCAAAAGGCCCCGCGGGGCCTTTTTAAACGCTTAAATGCCGATCCCCGATCTTTTTGAAGCGGGGAATTTTTGCGATTTGGTTAAGATTTTTTGAGGTGCAAAGTGATAAAAGCGAGGATCCATTCTTTTGAAACCTTCGGCTCTGTTGACGGCCCGGGCGTGCGCTATATCGTTTTCATGCAGGGATGCCGCATGCGCTGCCGCTATTGTCACAATCCTGATTCTTGGAAGCTCAACGACGCGGAAGAATACGATTCCCAAGAGATCTTAAGCAAAGCCGTGCGCTATCGGCCCTATTGGGGAGAGGAGGGGGGCATCACCGTCAGCGGCGGCGAGCCGTTGCTGCAAATCGATTTTCTCTTGGAATTTTTCAAATTGTGCAAAGAGCAGGGGATCAACACCGTGGTCGATTCGGCCGCAGGCCCCTTCACCTTTGAGGAGCCCTTCTTTGGCAAGTTCAAGGAGCTGATGGGCCTGACTGATCTTTTTATGTTTGACATCAAGCATATCAATCCTGCTTGGCACAAGGCCCTCACGCAGGTTGACAACAGCAATATCCTCGAGTGCATCAAGTATTGCGACAGTAAGGGGCAGGATATGTGGATCCGCCATGTCTTGGTGCCCGGGGTAACCGATAACGAAGATGATCTTAAGAAGCTTGGGCGCTTTGTGCAGGGTTTGCATCATGTCAAAAAAGTCGAGGTGCTGCCTTATCACTCCTATGCCATGCCAAAATGGGAGATGTTGGGCTTAAATTACACCTTAAAGGATGTCAACACCCCATCAAAGGAGCAAGTCGACAAGGCCCATGCCTTAATTTGCGGTACCTGACGCCCGTGCAAAATCATTGCTGACAAAGAGCCTGAGGCCAATCCTGTGCAGACTGCGGCTTTGGGAAACTTTTAATCTCTGTGTTTTAAAATTCCTGCTTTTTGTCTGCAAACTTGTGCGTTTGCACCTTCCAATCGGCCTGTTTTGCCGCAGGAACCCTGCATTTTTGGCAGTTTTAAACAAACGTTTGTCCTCTTTAGAGCATATTTGTGCTCATGACAGCGCAAGCAAACCCTCTTGTTTTCACCTAAACGGGGCAGGTTTGTTAATTAATGTGACAAACCGGCAAGTTTCAGGGCAAGAAGCGTTCAAAAAAGTGTGATTTAGCTCTAAATAAATTACACATATTTGCCAAAAAGTGATCTGATTCAGAATAAATCTTTTGATTTACAGAATTTTTGCGCCATATTTAGCACAAATACGACATGGGTGCTTCTGCTTATCGTATATAGTTAACCCATCACAACAAACAAGCATTGTTCAACCCTACGAATTTGCGAGGAAAAAGAATGTCTATCGATTATGACGTAAATCTCAAATATGGCGTGGATCCCAACCAATCTTTGGAAGGAAAGGTTGCAGTAGTGACCGGCGGCTTTGGCGGCATTGCCATGGCCGGCAATCGCCTGATGTACGCCAAGGGCGCCCGTCTTGCGCTGCTGTACCCGGGGTTTGAAGCTTCCAAGAAGGAAGAGATCCTAGCCGAATTCCCCGATAAAGATCGCGTCATTGCCGTGGAGTGCGATGTAACTTCCCCCGAGTCCGTCAAGAAGGCTATGGCAGAGGTTAAGGCCAAGATGGGCACGGTTGACATCGTGGTTACCTGCGCAGGCTACGTATGCTTGCAGCCTTGCCTTGAGACCGAGCTTGAGGAGTGGAACAAGCACATGGCCGTCAACCTGACCGGCACCTTCCTGACCGTTCAGGAAGCCGCCCGCATCATGGTTGAGGACAAGCACCCGGGCAAGATCATCATCCTCGCCTCTCAGGCTGCCACCGTCGCTTTGGACAACCACGTGGCCTATGCCGCCTCCAAGGCAGGCTTATGGGGCATCTGCAAGGTGATGGCCAAGGAGCTGGGCCCTCACGGCATCTGCGTGAACACCATCTCCCCCACCGTGGTTCTGACCCCCATGGGTGCCAAGGCCTGGGAAGGCAAGAAGGGTGAAGACAACAAGAAGATGATCCCCATCGGCCGCTTTGCCTATACCGATGAAATCGGCTCTGCCATACTGTTCTTTGCTTCCAACGGCAGCGACATGATCACAGGCACCGATCTGCTCATCGACGGCGGTTATCAGGTCTGGTAGTAAGTTTTTTGGCTAAACATCCTCATAACATACATAACATACGGAGTAATTAAATGAAGAAATTTTTAGCATCTGCAATCGGCGTTGCCGCCGTTCTTGGCGCAATGTCCTTCTCTGCCCAGGCTTCCAACGGCACCATCGCCATTTTGGTCAACGCCCTTGACAACCCGTACTACGCGGCCGAGGCCGCCGGCGCCGAGCGCCGCGCCAAGGAATTGGGTTATGACACCCTGGTGTTGTCCCACAATGAGGACGTGAAGAGGCAAAACGAGTTGTTTGACAACTCCATCGGTCAGAAGGTTGCAGGCATCATAGTTGACTGCGCCGACTCCACCGCTTCGGTGGCAGCCGTGCAAAAAGCCATTGATGCAGGCATTCCGGTTGCCCTCATCAACCGCGAGATTGTCAAAGACGGCGTAGCGCTGGTTCAGCTGACCCACAACAACTTCCAGGCAGGCTCCGAAGTTGCCAACCGCTTTGTCGAGCTGATGGGCGAGGAAGGCGATTATGTAGAGCTGACCTGCAACCTGGCCGACAACAACTGCGTAACCCGCTCCAGAGCATTCCACCAGGTCATCGATCAATATCCTGATCTGAATATGATTGCCCGCCAGGATGCCAAGGGCGCCTTGCTTGACGGCAAGAATGCCATGGACTCCATCTTGCAGGCTCACCCCGAGCTTAAGGGCGTTATCTGCGGCAACGGCCCTGTTGCCTTGGGCGCAGTCGCTTCCCTCAAGTCCGCCGGCCGCGATGATGTCGTAGTTGTGGGCATCGACGGCTCCAACGATGAGATGACTTCCATCTTGAACGGCGACTTGAAGGCCACCGTCATGCTGCAGGCCCAACAGCTGGCCGTTGAGGGCGTGAACTATCTGCACGCCTACCTGACCGAAGGCACCAAGCCTGAGAAGGAAAGGGTCATGTTCCGCGGCATCTTCATCGACTCTGAGAATGCCTCTAAGGTCAAAGACTTCCTCTACACCGAGTAACAATCTGTTTTTAATGACACTTTGAATGCCGCCGCGCAATGCGGCGGTTACTCTGTATCTTGAGGGAGCATACACAAATGAATTTTAAATTTTTGGCAGCAGCCGTTTGTTCATGCCTGCTGTGCTTAAATGGCTGCCGCATCGTTACCGTGCAGGAATATCAGGATTTGCAGGCTCCGGAGCCCCCGTTCCTCAAGCGGGCGGTCGAACTGTTTGACAACCAGCTTACAAATCAAATAAAAGAAACTGCCTTGCCGCTTGGCGATTTGCTGACAGCTCTTTCAGGCGAAAGCGATTTTGCCGAGGCTTGCAACAAGTACGGCATGCGCCATGCGCAAGAACAGCAGTGCAATTTCCCGGTGAAAGCAGAGGGCACCATCACGGGACTTAAAACCAATACCCGCCGCGGAACCTTCACCATCGCTGATGTCAGCGGCAACAGCGTCAGGGTGCAAATCGGCCCGGTCATCATGGGCACGTCCTTGCGCGACATTCAAAAGGGCGTAACTTACGCCGACTTTAACGATCAGACCATCTATGGCGACTATGGAGAGAGGGTAAACGCACGCTCGGTTGAAATTTCCTCTCAGCATGAGTTTAAGGAAGGCATGCACGTCACCGTATACGGCGCCTTCAGCTCCTGGGACTTCCCTGCTGCAAGCTCCATACAGATTGCTCCCGTGGCCTATGAAATAAAATAGGAGCGCGCGATGGACCATTATGATGAAAACGTGATCTTGCAGACCGTCAATGCCACGCGCGTGTACCCGGGCATTACGGCTCTCAAGAGCGTGAATTACAAAGTTTACCGCAATAAGGTAAACGTGCTTATCGGCGAGAACGGCGCCGGCAAATCTACCATGATGCGCCTTTTGGCCGGCGTAGAAGAGCCTTCCTCAGGCGACGTTCTGATGGACGGGAAAAAGATGCACTTTACCTCGACCCTCGATGCCGAAAAGCACGGCATAGCCATCATTTTCCAAGAGCTCAATTTGTTCCCCAACATGAGCGTGATGGACAATATCTTCATTGCCCACGAGCATTTCCATAAGGGACGCATCGACACCAAAGCCCAATACGACATTGCCAAGAAGCTTTTGACCGATCTTGAGCTCGACATCGACCCCAACACCATGCTCGGCGAGCTTGGCGTAGGGCACAGGCAGATGGTGGAGATCGCGCGCGCCATGTCCAAAAACGCCCGCGTGCTCATCATGGACGAGCCGACATCGGCCTTAAGCCAGCAGGAAGTCAAGACTCTGTTTAAGGTTATAAGACAGTTAAAGCAAAACGGCGTAACCATCATCTATATTTCTCACCGCCTCGAAGAGCTGTTGGAAATCGGCGACTGCATTTCCATCTTCCGCGACGGCTGCTTTATCGACGAGCGCGAGCGCAAGGACGCTTCCATCCCTTGGATCATCGAGAAGATGGTGGGCACCAAGAAAAAGCAGTTTGACTATGAAAAGGCCGAATATGGCGACGTGGCTTTGGAGGTCAAAGATCTGGTGGCCATGCGTCAGACCGGCGGCTATTTGCTCAATCATGTGAGCTTCAGCCTGCGTCAGGGCGAAGTGGTGGGCATTTACGGCCTGCTTGGCGCAGGACGCACGGAGTTGTTCAATGCCATCACAGGAAACCTTGAGTATCAAAAAGGCTCGGTGATCTTAAACGGCAAACCCATCGACCAAATGCGCTTTCAGATGCGCATGCAGCAGGGCATCGGCTTTGTCCCCGAGGATCGCCAAAAAGAGGGCGTGCTGCGTCTGATGTCCATCAAGGACAACATGATGCTGGCTTATTATTGTCTGATCCCCTTTATCAAGTCGATCCTGCCTTGCTCGGGCACCTCGGAAAAAAGCATGGTGCAGGATATGGTCAAAAAGCTCTCCATCAAGATCAACAGCGTCCATCTGCCCATTACCTCCATGTCAGGCGGCAATCAGCAGAAGGTGGTGCTGGGCAAGGAATTGATGATTGGGCCCAAGGTCATTTTGCTTGACGAGCCTACCCGCGGCATCGACGTGGGCGCCAAGGTTGACGTTTACCATCAGATTGGTCTGATGGCAAAGCAGGGACTTGCAGTGGTGTTTTCATCCTCCGAGCTTGATGAAGTCATGGCGCTGTCGGATCGGGTGCTGGTCATGGCCGGCGGCAAGATCGCAGCTAATTTCAGCCGAGACGAGCTGGATAAAGAAAAAATCATCAGAGCTTCAACTCCGGTCTAACAGTTTTTGCCACAAAGAGGAATTTTAAAGTGAGCAGCAAGTATACCGTATACATGTATTTGCTTAAGGCCAGAACCTTCATTGCCTTGCTGGCGGTGATCTTGTTCTTCAGCTTCATGGTCAACAATTATTTTTCAGTCTCCAACCTGCTCATCATGACGCAGCACGTGGCCATCACCGGCCTCATCGCCATCGGCATGACGCTTGTCATCCTGACTGCCGGCATCGACCTTACCGTAGGCTCGGTGGTAGGCTTGGGCGGCATGATCGCAGGCCTTTTGATCACCAAGGGCCTGCCCTTGGGAGATTCGATAGTCTTCTTCAACATCATCGAGATCATCTTGATCGTGCTGGTGTTCGGCGGCCTGATCGGCCTTATAAACGGCATCATTATCACCAAGTTCATGGTGGCCCCCTTCATCTGCACCCTGGGCATGCTCTATGTCGGCCGCGGCGCTGCGCTGCTGGTCAACGACGGCGCCACTTTCCCCAACCTGGTCGGCTTTGAGGAGCTTGGCAACACGGGCTTTGCCATCTTGGGATCGGGCACGGTGCTGGGCATCTACATCCCCATCTGGATCATGATAGCCATGACTGCCCTGGCAGTTTACATCACGGTCAAGACTCCTTTGGGCCGCTACATCTACGCCGTAGGCTGCAACGAGAGTGCCGCCAAGCTTGCAGGCGTCCCCGTGATCAAGACCAAGCTGTTTGTTTACATCTTCTCAGGCGTTTGTGCGGCCATGGTAGGCCTGATTTTGGCCTCGCAGCTTTTAACCTCCCACCCCATGACCGGCAACATGTTTGAGATGGACGCCATCGGCGCCACGGCCCTGGGCGGCACCTCTTTGGCAGGCGGCCGCGGCAAGGTCTTAGGCTCCATCATCGGTGCCTTCGTCATCGTGTTCTTGGCCGACGGCATGGTCATGATGGGCGTCAACAACTTCTGGCAGATGGTCATCAAGGGCCTGGTCATCGTGGCCGCCGTGGTCATCGATCAGTTCCAGGAGAACCTGCAGCACAAGGTCATCCTGATGTCCCGCACCGCCGAAGCGACTGCTGCCAAGTAGGAGGTAAACCATGGCAAAAGACATTATCATTGCAATCGATGAAGGCACTACCAATTGCAAGGCCGTAGCCATTGACAATAAGGGTAATGTCCTGGCCAAGTCCTCTCATCCCCTTGAGATAGCCACCCCGAACCCGGGGTGGGTTGAGCAGGACGGCAAGGTCTTGGTGCAGCGCACCATTGAGGCGGTGGCCGATGTCTTAAAAGAGGTCGATCCTCAAAGAGTGGGCTGCATCGGCATCAGCAATCAGCGCGAGACGGCCATAGGCTGGTACAAAAAGACAGGCGAGCCTTTGAACATGGCCATGACCTGGCAATGCTCGCGCACGGCAGAGTTTTGCCAAAAGCTGCGCGCAGACGGCCTTGAGTCTCTTATCAAAGAGCACTCGGGCTTGCCCGTTGCAACCTTGTTTGCAGGCTCCAAAATGCGCTGGCTGCTTGACAACACCAAAGACGGTCTTGCGCTTGCTCAAAAAGGCGAGATTTGCCTTGGCACCATCGATTCGTGGCTTTTGTGGAATCTTACGGGCGGGGCCGAATTTAAGTGCGATTACTCAAACGCGGCGCGCACGCAGCTTTTGAGCATCAAGACTGCCTCGTGGGATCCTGAGCTGTTGAAGATCTTCGGCATTCCAAAGCAGGCTTTGCCTGAGATCTGCCCCTCAAGCAACATGTTCGGCCTCACCAAGGGCCTGCCGGGAGTGCCGGACGGCATCCCCGTCATGTCAATGATCGGAGATTCGCATGCGGCCCTGTACGGTCATTGTTTGGGGCAAATCGGTTTTGTCAAGACCACTTACGGCACGGGTTCTTCGGTGATGGCTCCTCTGAGTGTGCCCGATACGTCGGTTCCCGAGCTTGCCACCACCATTGCCTGGCATGACGGCAGCGACATCACCTTCGGCATCGAGGGCAACATCAATCACACGGGCGATGCTCTGTTGTGGATGAGTCAGGCCACCCGCACCGACACTCTGCCTGATGCGAACGCCTATATCAATGATATAGAAAAGCGCGCTCCTTCAAATTTGGGCATCTATTTTGTGCCTGCCTTAACCGGCGCCGGCGCCCCCTGGTGGAAGGAGAATGCCCGCGGCGTGATCTGCGGCCTCTCCCGCGGCGCCACGGCTGATCATTTGATCCGCGCTTCCTTGGAGTCCATTGCCTATCAGATTGCCGATGTCATCGACTTTATGCGCAAGATCCCAACTTTCAAGCTTGACACTCTGATGGTGGACGGGGGTCCCACCAAGAACAACTGGCTGATGCAGTTTCAGGCCGATTTGCTTGGCTGCAAGGTTTCGCGCAGCGACACCTCCGAGCTTTCGGCCATCGGCGCAGGCATGCTGGCGGCTAAGTGCTTGGGCTCTTTGGGTCGCGAACAGTTAGAGCAAATGATACCAAGCCACTTTGTCTTCAGCCCGAACATGCAGCGCCATGAAGAGTTAAAGCGTTGCAAGGCTCAGTGGGACGCAGCGGTGCAAATGACTTTAAATCACTAACTTGTTATACAGTAAAGAGGTACTTATAAATGGAAAAAAGGTTCGTGGGTGCTAATGTTGTAGTTACCGGCGCCGGCAAAGGCATCGGCAGGGGCATTGCAGAGCGCTTTGCCGCCGAAGGGGCCAATGTTATCATCTCTGACGTGTCCGAGCAGGTCAAAGAGACTGCAACGGAGATCGCATCCAAGTACGGCGTCAAGGCCCAAGGCTGCTTGGTGGATGTTACGAGCGAAGAGCAGGTAACCTCCATGTATGCCATGGTAGAAAAGGATTACGGGCATCTTGACGTCAGCGTGCAAAATGCCGGCATCATCACCATCCAGCACTTTGACAAGATGACCGTGGAGGAGTTTTCCAAGGTCGTAAACGTCGATGCCGTGGGCGTGTGGATGTGCTGCCGCGAAGCTGCCAAGATCATGGTCAAGCAGAACAAGGGCCGCATCATCAACTCATCATCAGGCCAGGGCCGCAAGGGCTTTATCTATACTCCTCACTATGCCTGCGCCAAGATGGGCGTGATAGGCATTACCCAGTCTTTGGCCATCGAGCTTGCTCCCCACAATGTCACCGTTAATGCCTTTTGCCCGGGCATCATCGTCACCGACATGTGGGAATACAACGACAGGGTTTGGGGTCAGATGCTGAGCACCCCCGGCAAGCAGTACGGCAAGGGTGAGCTGATGAAGGAGTGGGTCGACGGCATTCCTCTTAAGCGCGCCGGCATGCCCTCGGACGTGGCCAATGTGGTCGCCTTCCTTGCCTCCGACGATGCGGCCTATGTAACCGGCCAGACCATCAACATCGATGGCGGCATGTTCATGAACTAGCCTTTACATCCAAAACCGCCGCCCTTAAGGGCGACGGTCTGCCCGACTAAGGAGGGAGACTCTACTGATGAACAATTTGCAGGCTTTATCCTATAAACTCAGAAAAGATGTCATAGACATCATCACCGCAGGCAAAAGCGGGCACATCGGCGGCGACATGTCGGTGATGGAAGTTCTGGTCACGCTGTACTTTGATGTCATGGACGTGACAGCCGAGAATTACGCATCAAATTACCACGATCACTTTATCATGAGCAAAGGCCACTCGGTTGAAACCCTTTATGCCGTCTTGGCCGAAAAGGGCTTTTTCCCGCTTAAGCAGGTCTTGGATGAATTTTCCCGCTTCAACACCAAGTTTATCGGCCACCCCAACAACAAGCTGCCCGGCATCGAGATGAATTCGGGCTCCTTAGGCCACGGTTTGCCGGTGGGCGTGGGCATGGCTTTGGCCTGCCGCATGAACCAAGATCCGCACCGCGTGTATGTGGTCATGGGCGACGGCGAACAGGCCGAAGGCTCCAACTGGGAAGCTGCCATGGCAGGCGCCAACTACAAGCTTGACAATCTGTGCGCCGTGGTCGATCGCAACCGTCTGCAGATCTCAGGCTGCACCGAAGATGTGATGGCCTTGGACGATTTGAGCGCCAAATGGGCCGCGTTTGGCTGGAATGTCATCAATGTTGAGGACGGCAACAGCGTTTCTCAGCTCAAGGAGGCTTTTGCCAAAGCCGCAGCCACCAAAGGCAAGCCTTCAATCCTGATCTCAAATACCATCAAGGGCAAAGGCTCGCCTGTGATGGAGAACAAGGCATCGTGGCACCATCATGTGCCAAGCGCTGAGGAATACGCTCAGATCATGAAGGATTTGCAGGCAGCTTTGGAGGAGGCACAAAAAAATGGCTAAGCGCGCTAACAAACAAGTCATTTGCGACGTACTGATGGAGGCGGCCAAAACCGACAAGGACGTGGTCGTTTTGTGCTCGGACAGCCGCGGCAGCGCCTCTGCCACTCCTTTTTTTGAGGCTTTCCCGCAACAATCCATCGAGACCGGCATCGCCGAGCAAGATTTGGTGGGGATCGCAGCAGGTTTGGCCCGCCTGGGCAAAAAGCCTTATCCCATGTCCCCTGCCTGCTTCTTGAGCACCCGCTCCTACGAGCAATGCAAGGTTGACGTGGCTTATTCGAACACCAATGTCAAACTGATAGGCATCTCAGGCGGCGTCAGCTACGGTGCTTTGGGCATGAGCCATCACAGCGCGCAGGACATCGCCGCCATGTGCTCGGTGCCCAACATGCGGGTTTATCTGCCGGCCGATGCCGAACAAACCCGCTGCCTGATGCAGGCTTTATTGAAGGACAATAAGCCTGCCTACATCAGAGTGGGGCGCAATGCAGTTGAGGACGTCTATGACTCAAGCTTGCAGTTTGCCTTGGATAAGGCCGTGATCACACGCCAAGGCACCGATGTCGTCTTGGTGGCCGCAGGCGAAATGGTGGGCCCTGCCCTCAATGCTGCCAAGCTTTTGGCAAGCAAAGGCATCGATGCCGGAGTATTGGACATGTACTGTCTCAAGCCTTTTGACTCTCAAACTCTGCTTGAGCAGACGGCCAAGGCCAAGCTTGTGGTCAGCATTGAAGAGCATTCGCCTTTTGGGGGCCTGGGGGCCATGACCTCTCAGGTCATAGGCGCCAATGCTCCCAAGAAAGTCATCAATCTGTCATTGCCCGACGAGCCTGCCGTATCCGGCACTTCTCAAGAGGTGTTTGACTACTACGGCTTAAGCGCCGAAGGCATAGCCAAGACCGTGCAGGAGAACCTCTAGATGCGCACGCCGTAGATGAGGCAAAGGGCGGAAACTGCAGCAGGAGCATAATTAACCATGGCATCCACTGAAAGCCTGATTTACATGATGAAGGTTTTTGATGAATACCTTCAAAACGGCCGCAAAGAGCCTGATTTGGAGTATTTCATTTTGCTCGTCATTCAAATCCTGCACATTCAGGTCCATGGTTATGACGAACAAGGGCAGTCTGTTCTCAGGCTCTCTTCAACCACTGACGCCTCAGATCCCTTGTTCAATGATCCGCCTTTCCGCCAAAGCCTCATAGACAAAGCAAAGGCCGAGCAGGTTTTTATGCAAAGCGATCACGGCGCCGTAATTTACGGGGGGATCAAAGGAAAACAGCGTGTTTATCTGTTCGGCCCTGCCATCGTCGGGACTGTCGATGATGAGGCGGCAGGTTTTCATGCGGTGCGTCATCATTGCCCCGAGCAGGTCTATCTTACTAAAACTGATGTGCCATCCTTTGCCTCGGCTCTGATCTTGCTGCATTCGATCAATACCGGCGAGACTTTGTCGATGAGCAGTTTTATTGCCCGCTCCTTTTTAAATGCCACAACCTTGCTCAGTCTTGAAAAGAAACTGAGCGACATCACGGTCCTTAATATCGAAGGACAGCCCCATCATCCTTTGTCCATGGAGACGAGGGTATTGGAAAACATCAGATTGGGCGAGCCTGACAATCTGATGGCCAGTCTTGATTTTCCGTACCCCGGGCGGCGCGGCACTTTGGCTCACGACGTCTTGCGCAGCGAAAAGAATATCGGCATCATTGACGTGACCTTATCCTGCCGCTCGGCCATTTCGGGGGGCTTGGAGGTGGAAAGCGCCTATGTGGTGGCAGATGCCTTTATTTTGCAGGTGGAGGAGGCCAAAAGCCCCCAAGAGGTTTTTGCCGTCAAGACCGCCGCGCAATTGCGTTTTGCCCAGCTGGTCAAGGAGGCCAAAGGGAGCAAGAAAGATTATTTGATGCTCAATCAGCCTCCAATGCCTGATGAAAAGGCACAGACTTCACAAAATCAAGGCGAAGAGGCCGACAGCAACCTTAGGCACGAGAAGATTGTGGAAACCGTCAAAAATTACGTGCTGCGCTTTATTCACAACAAGCTTACGGTTGAGATCATCTCAACTGATCTTAAGATCAGCAAATCGTATTTGCAGCATGTGTTCAAAGAGCATGCGGGCGTTTCGCTGATGCGTTATTGCAGGCAGGAGAAGATCAAGGTGGCCAAGCAAATGCTAAAGTACACCGATTACAGCATTGCCGAGATCACCTCTTTGCTGAATTTTTGCTCGCAGAGCCATTTTACCAAGCTGTTTAAAAAGGAAACAGGCCAGACCCCTGATCTGTACCGGCTTAAGTTCAAAGTCACCATTTGAGAGGAGAAAAAAAGCTCTATGTCCAAGCATAAATATGCACTTGCCGCTGTTTTGTCTTTGTGCTGTGCTTCTGCTTTGGCTGATCCCCAATTCATTGCCGCATCGATTTTCAGCCAAAATGATCCCTTCATGAAAAATTACGCCTTGGAGTTGCAGCGTTTGGCCCAAACATCAGATCTGGACTTTAAGCTCTACTATGCCCAAGAAGATCTGGTCAAAGAACAGCAGCAATTGCAATTGTCCGTGCGCAATGGAGCTGCGGCCCTGATCATAAATCCCATCGAGCCGCACGGTGTCTATCCTCTCATCTCCGCTGCCCATGACGCAGGAGGGCTTCCCTTGGTTTTCATTAACCGCAAACCTGATGATCATGTGCTGCGCTCTTATAACAATTGCTGGTATGTGGGCTCTGATCCCGGGCAGGCGGGGCGTTATCAGGCCGAGATCCTGACGCAGTATTGTCTGGATAATCCTCAGGTCGATCGCAACGGGGACGGACAGATCTCTTATTTCTTGCTGCAAGGGGAAAAGAATCTGGCTGACACCGTCATGCGCACCATGGCCGTGCGCGACAGCTTTAAGACCTCTCCTGTTACCTTCACCGAGGCAGGAGCAGCCTATGCCAATTGGGATTTTGGCACCGCGCACGATGTTTTTGAGCAGTATGTGCGCATCAACGGCATCGACAGCGTGGAGGCCGTGATCTCCAACAACGATGCCATGGCCTTGGGCGCTTTGCAGTACTTAAAGAGCATAGGCTTTAACGGCGCCGATCCGCAAAAACATATTCCCGTGCTCGGCATCGACGGCATTGAAGAAGCTGTCAAGGCCGTGCAGGATGGGCAAATGGCAGGCACCGTGCGCAACGATTACTATACTCAGGCCCAAGCTGCCTATAAGATTGCGTACTTGGCAGCCAAGGGCGAAAAGGTGGACGCCTCCGCGGGCTTTTACATGGTAAACGGCAAGGAGGTCTATGTGCCATACATTAAGATCACCGCCCATCACTGATTTAAAGCTCTTGCATGAAAGCTTTAAGTCAGGGCTAATCGATACGCTTATTCCTTACCTCAAGCAATCCCGACAGGGATTGCTTTTTGCGTTGTTGCAGGGCACTGTTCTTAAGCTGCTCTGCAATAGCTTGGCACTGAGGGCCCCAAGTGATTTCAACCTTAGAACCTCTGATCTTCCGTCAACTTGCCACCCGGGACAAGAAGCAACCGGTCTGAGTGTTTGCCATAAAGTTGAGGCGCGTCCTGATAGGGGGAGATTTTTTGGCATTTACGCTCTTAATTGCGCAAAGATGGGATCTTGGCGCCGCGTAATTGCGCATCAATTTTGGCTGCAAACTTTCAAAACTAACAATGAGTGCCCTAAAACCCATCCCCGATTAGGGCGCTTTTGCGATGCTGAGCCGTTTGCGGCTGTTTTAAATTCCTCTGCTCCTCTAACCATTCTCTTTTGCCGACCCACCCCCTCATAGCGCAGGATCGCTGCCGGCATCCCGGAGCATGCAGAGCCGGTCTTAATCTTTTTATGGGGCAGGGGGGCATGTCTTTAAGGCAGGGGTGAAGATAAGTTAAATCGATCCAAGAAGACGGGTGGAAAATGCAATTGCGATAATTAAAGATGGGAAAAATAGGATCAGATCATCACAAAATGAGGGGCAAGATCGAGTCCGGCTCGCCTCAGATCAGGGTAAGATGGGTTTAGGGCACGCATTATCAAAGGCTTAGCCTCTGCAGTGGTTCTGACTGCAGGTTTGGCCGCAGGACAGGCGAATGCTGTTTCGGTGACGAGTGCAGAGCGGCTTTCGGGGTCTGAAGCTATTACTGTGGAGAGCGACGAAAATTTCCGGGTTAGGTTTTCGGGAAGTTATTCCTTTGACAGCGATGTGATCATCAATGGTCTGTCCGGAAATGGTTGGATCGGATTCTCGGGGGGTGAGAGTGCTAATCCTTCTTTAACCGGCACCGGCTCGTTGATTATTGAAGGCACGAGCGACGCCGACGGAAACAGTAAGTCTTTTATCATCGGGCCGAGGAGGTCTAGTGTCGGCTCGGGTACGTTGAGCATTAGCGAGATTAGGATTAACAGCGGCAGCGTTTTGATTCAGAGCGTGAGAGGCAATTATTCGGGCAACATTACTGTTGCGGCAGAGACGTTTACTGTTGGCTCGGGGTATAGCAATGCCAAGAGCGGGGATGCTCAGTTAGAGATCACCAGTTCTTCGGGATCTGTGATCATTGACAGTGATGTATTTAGCATTCAAAAGGGCGGCTCGGTAAGCATTAATTCGTCGGGCACTTCTACAGCAGGACAGATCACTTTCCAGGGCGGGGCCTTTAATATTGATGACGGCTCGTTTACGGTGGTTTCGGGCAGCGACAATTATATTAGTACCGAAGGCGGCGAGTGGAATGGCGAGGTGACGGTTAGCTCCGAGTCATCGTTGACTATTGCGCTTCAGGACTCTAAGCTTTCATCATCCGCGGGTGGTTCTTACTCAGGAGATGATGCTCATGATGCCAACGAGTCGAAGTTGGAGGTTACCGGCGGCTCGTTAAGCATTGAAAGCGGCGGCTACATTAGGGTTAATGCAGGTACTTTGGATATTCAGTCCGAGGTTGACCTGTATGTAACCTCTGCGAGTGCTTCAGGCGGCATCATTGTTGATGGCGGAGTGGAGAATAGCAGTTTTTCGGGCTCTGATAACATGGACGACTCGAAGATGTCGACCTTGTCGATTGATAAGGATGTGCTGGAGAGCTTCTTGAAC
>CAZYXT010000023.1:20415-25795 GCA_964651505.1 uncultured Enterobacterales bacterium | reverse complement strand
TACCCGCCAACCCCTGCCATTTTGCCCGGGGGTTTGGTTGTTTCTATCTTGCCTGTCCTGCCTCGTAATATCCTTTTCATTCAGGCCTATGTTCTTAAGGAAAATTATGCCATAAAGCCGCACCTCTGATGAACGCTCTTGGTGTGCCTGATCTCTTTTATAATTTCCATAACCGGCAGCGGCTGATCTTTGAGTAGATCTGCATCGCGTTTGGAGGGCTTAGATCGCCTGCAGTTTTTCAGCAGGTTGTCTTTGAGCTCGCCAATGCGCTCGCAGATGGCAGACTTGCGAAAGCCTTTTGCCAAGTCAAGAATGAAGCTCTTGAATGCATCGAAGGTCATGTTCACTTTAAGCATCGACATATCGCCCAAATCGCAGCCAAAGGCCTTAACGGCGTAATAGAGTTTGATGGCCGCAGAAACCAGGCA
Organism: uncultured Enterobacterales bacterium; assembly: GCA_964651505.1. GTDB lineage: Bacteria > Pseudomonadota > Gammaproteobacteria > Enterobacterales > Succinivibrionaceae > Avisuccinivibrio_A. Next base: position 25,367 of record CAZYXT010000023.1, on the reverse strand, counting down.
GGCGCTGATATACAGCGCGTTGATGGATAAGAGTCCGGAGTTGATGCCTGCAAGAGAGTTGCCGCTCTTCATTGTTTTTGCGAGGAGTTCAATTTGTAATCCGAAATTTCGGTTTACAAATGCCACCCTCCACTGTTGACGTGCCAAACGTCCGGGGGAAGATAACTTTGCAGTAAAAAGGGCAGGAGCGTTTACGTCTATTATGTTGAGCCCAAGAACCCAAGGACAAGCAATGCAACACCGCAACGGCACGTCGATTGGCAAGCTCGTCAATAATGACGAGCGCACCAAGATGTGCCCCAACGACACTTTCACAGAGCGCATCCATGATGTCACGGTCCATGAATTGCGCTGCAAGATGATTTTCCTCTTTGTCGCCGGCCGCAGGCAGTGCCTCCCATGCCCTGACGCAGCAAGAGCCATTCCGAGGGACATGCACCTTGAGGGGGCTTTGCTTTCTGCTCTTTAAAAGCCGTATCTAAATGGCTCAATCTGGGCTAAGATAACGCACAGGCTTTAAAGACCGGATGATGTATGAAACCTCTAACCGCAGTGCTCAAACTTGGCACCTCCACTTTGACCCTGGGCAGCCGCCATTTGAACAAAGCGCAGATGCTGGAAATAGTGCGCAGCGTCTATAAATTAAAATGCAAAGGCCATAAGGTGATCTTGGTCTCCTCGGGAGCCGTGGCCGCAGGGCGCGAAGTGTTGGGCGATCCCAAGCTGCCCGATGTATTAAGCTCCAAGCAGCTTTTGGCCTCGGTGGGGCAAGGCCAATTGATGGCAATATATGAAGATATGTTCTCCTATTACAAGCTGCACATAGGACAGATCTTGCTGACCCGCGCCGATCTTGAAAACCGCGAGCGCTTTTTAAATGCCAAGGATGCTTTAAACGCTTTAATCGAGCAGGATGTCATCCCCATCATCAATGAAAATGATGCTGTCTCCACCCAAGAGATCAGAGTAGGGGACAACGACAATCTGGCCGCCCTCACCGGGATCTTGTGCGATGCCGATCTCATCATCCTGCTTACCGATCAAAAAGGACTGTACGACAAAGATCCGCGCACCTGCCCCGATGCCAAGCTCATCAAAAAGGTGAGCGTCATTGACGAGCAGATTGAAGCCATTGCGGGGGGCACCAAGGGAGGCCTGGGCACGGGCGGCATGGCCACCAAGGTCAAAGCGGCCAAAACCGCCGTCATGGCCGGCATTCCTTTGGTCATTGCCGCAGGGCAAGATCCTTCCATAGTCCTCTCTTTGGTTGAGGGCAAGGGCGAGGGAACGTTTTTTGAGGCCGCAGGCCATGCTTTGTGGGCCAAGAAGTCTTGGCTTAGCGCGGCAACCAGACCCCAAGGCTCCATCACGGTCGATGACGGGGCAGCGCAAGCCTTGCTGGACAAGGGATCATCTTTGCTGCCAAGCGGCATCGCCTTGGTTGACGGACAGTTTTTGCGCGGGGCCGTGGTGGGCATTCATAAACTTGACGGCACCATCATTGCCCAAGGCATAGCGCGCTATGGCAGCGACGATCTCAAGCTCATCAAGGGTCATCGCTCCGACGAAATTGAAAAGACGCTGGGCTACTCGCACGGAGCCGCAGCCGTACACAGGGATGATTTGGTTTTGATAGGTTAAAAAAATGAGCGATATAAAAGCATTGGCCCGCGAGGCTTTTTTGGCCTCCACGGCATTGAGCATCCTGCCGACCGCTTCCAAGAATGCAGTCTTGGAAGAGATCGCATCTGCCTTGCAGGCCCGCTACGAAGAGGTGATGGCCGAAAACCGCAAGGATGTGACGGGGGCGGTCAACAAATCCCTGCCTCCTTCCCTGGTGGATCGCTTAACTTTAAACGAGGCCCGCTACAACGAGATGGTCTTGGGCGTCAGGCGCATTGCAGGATTGCAAGATCCCGTCGGCAGGATCATAAAAGGTTATACGGTCGAATCGGGCCTTGAGATCGTCAAAAAGAGCGTGCCATTTGGCGTGGTGGGGGTTATTTACGAGGCTCGTCCCAATGTCACCGCCGATGTGGCCGCCTTGTGCTTAAAATCGGGCAATGCCTGCATATTGCGCGGCGGCTCGGAGGCCATCCATACCAACCGCATCATCCATTCGATCATATCCGAAGCGTTAAAGCAGCATAATATCCCGCACTCTGCCGTATCTTTTATTGACAGCACCGACCGCAGCGATGTCAAGGCGCTGCTTACCATGGATGAGTACGTGGATGTCATTATCCCCCGCGGCGGGGAATCATTGCACCGCCTGTGCCAAAAAGAGAGCACCATCCCCGTGATCGTGGGCGGCTTTGGCATCTGTCACATCTTTGTTGACAAGAGCGCCGATCTCAAGCGTGCCTGCGAGGTCATCGTCAATGCCAAAAAGCAAAAGCCCTCCGCTTGCAATGCCTTGGACACCCTGCTTGTCCACGAAGATATAGCAGAAGATCTCCTAAAAGAGCTCATCCCCTATATCAGGCAAAATCGTCTTATGTGTGTGATGCACGGTGATCTTTATGAGCTGGGGCTCAAGCTCGGCCTTGATGAGGGGCTGATGCAAAATGGCAAGGATTCAGATTTTGACGAGGAGTGGCTCTCCTTGAAATTTAATTTAAAGAAGGCAAGAGATCTTGACGAGGTCCTGGTGCACATGAGGGTGCATCGGGCCAATCATTCCGATGCCATTTTGACAAACGATTTAAACAATGCCCGCCGCTTTGCCGCAGGGGCAGGATCGGCCTGCGTGTACATCAATGCCTCAACCCGCTTCACCGACGGCGGTCAATTCGGCATGGGAGCCGAGGTGGCCATCTCCACGCAAAAACTGCATGTAAGAGGACCCATGGCGCTTGATGACCTCACCACCTATCAGTACGTGTGCAGCGCAGATTACTTAAGCCGCGCTTAGCATAGGCCGCGTTTTTGCGCCTGTCCGGCAAGAGGGCAGGGCCCTCTTGCAGGCTCAGGGCAGAGCACAAAAGCACTGAGGGAGTTTCCCCAAGGCTTTTGGCACATCAGGGGCAGGGGTGTGCCCTGCTCAGAGCTCTACATTAAAGCCTTTTGCTTGATGTCAAATCCGCCGCGATCGTTTTTGACGAAGGTTAAGGCGTCGGTAAAGCCTTCGGGGATATCCTCTTCGTGATGGGAGACGAACAGCACCGAGGTGTCCGAGTTTTTGATGATGAAGGTGATAAAGGCCTTAACCTGAGCGCGCGCGGGCGCATCCAGCCCCTGCAGGGGCTCATCTAGGATCAGCAAAGGCGGGTTTTTGACCAGGGCGCGCACGATCAAAAGCAATCTTTGATGACCAAAGGAGAGGGCTTTAAAGGATTTCCTCGCGTCAGCCTCAAGTCCCACCAGTTTGAGCCATTGCCCTGCAACCTTTATTTCTTCGTCGCCTGCCTTGTTGTAAAGACCGATGGAATCGTAAAAGCCCGAGAGCACCACGTTCAGCGCCGGGGAGGAGACGCGGTAGTCCAAATGCAGGCTGCCGCTGACATAGCCGTAATATTGCTTGATCTCCCAAATGGATTCGCCGCTGCCGCGTCTGAGGCCGAATACCTCCACCTGATTGGCGTACACCAAAGGATTGTCGCCCGTGATGAGGCTTAGCAGGGTGGACTTGCCTGAGCCGTTGGGTCCCGTGATCACGCAGTGGCGGCCGCGCTTTAACTCAAAGTTAAAGTTTTGAAAGATGGGGCGGTGATAGGAGATGTTGATGTTGGTAAGTTTTACCAGGGTGTCGGTCGGCACTCTCTTGGCGGCGTACTTGGGCGGGGCCTTGGGCAGGCTGTGCACCAAGATCTCCTGCTGATCAAGCAAAGAGGTGACCTCCGCGCTGTTGCGCATGGCGGCAAAAGGTCCGATCTTGGTTAAGCACAGATTTTCGATGATGCCCAATTGCGTGGCGCACCCCGGGATCTCGTCTTTGCGGTTGACCATCAGCACGACCGGAGGTTTGAAGTTTACGTGGATGTAGGAGATGATCTCAAGCAAAGCCGCACGGCTTTGCACATCCAAAGCATCAAAGGGGGCATCGAGGATCAAAAGATCGGGATCTTCGCACAAGGCTTTGGCAATCAAGATTTTGCGTCCCTCGCCTCCTGATAAGGTGCGAATGGGGCGATCGAGCAAAGAGGAGATCTGCAGTGCTTCAATCACCTGCGCCGTCAGGGCATTGGCCTTGATGAGATCGCGGGGGGTATAGCCGCGCTCTTCCTGCTCGTTGGGCGTGTCGGTATTGCGCAAATTAAAATCGTCTTCAAAAAGCTGCTGCTGATCTTCAAAGGAGACCAGGGCAGCCTTGAGGCTTGAGGGATAGGATCCTGCAAGAGCTTCAAGCTTTAAGGCCAAAGCCTTGGCCAAGGCGCTTTTGCCGCAGCCGTTGCGGCCAATGAGTACGCACAGATCATGATCTTGCAAGTTAAGATCGGCAATTTGCACCGGCATGCGATCTTTAAGCTTAAATGCCGCCTGATGATAAGAAAGTGTCATATAAATCTCCTCAGCCTGTATTGCAAGGCCCCGCGTTTGAAGGCTGCTTTGATGCCCCGTCATGCTCCTGCCTTGGCAGTGTGCCTATTGTACATCATCAAGGTTCTTAGGCTCGGATGTGAGCGCACAAGAGCCCCGGGGCTTGAACTTTTGGGCAGGGCAAACCATGGTTGCGCAGGTCTATCCTGTCTTGCATGGTCTTTTGGGTAGTTTTTAGGACTGCTTTTGGGTAGTGCCGGGTTGCGGCTCTAAAATTTGCCAAAAGCCTTGTTTTCTGCCGCCGATGCGTTTTAACAGACCGAGATTTTGAAGCCTGGCAAGGTGGTATTTGACGCCGTCTTGCGTGATGTTGCCAAGGTGCTCGCTTATCTCTTTGCGGTTTGCCCGGGGATGCTCTTTTAAAAATCGCAATATCTCAAGCTGCCTTTGCGTCAGTCTTAAGATTGTGTTTT
>CAZYXT010000023.1:0-20315 GCA_964651505.1 uncultured Enterobacterales bacterium | reverse complement strand
GGGTAGTGTTTTGGGTAGTGTTTTGGGTAGTGTTTTGGGTAGTGTTTTGGGTAGTGTTTTGGGTAGTTGCCCTTGCCGGGTACTCAAAATTGAATATCGTCCACATTCCTGATGCGTCATATCGAAACTGCGGTGTGGAAAAGCCATCGTGCCTGCATGACGTGATAATTCGCTCAATGCCGCGGCCCCAAGCTTCAATCTCTCCAGAAAGAAAGAAGGTGTTGGCAATATCATAGTTGTAAGGAATGCTTCGGTGCGAAGATAACAGCGGTTGTACGCCCGGGCCTTCAGACAATACGCCGCCGTTTACTATCTCCAATTTGTTTTCATGCACGCGGATCTGAATGGGAGAACGCTCTGCATAGTCTTTGTTGATGAGGGCATTGAGCAGCGCTTCGCGAAGGGCCTCATCAGGCATGGGGAATGTTTCTATCCTGTGAATGCCCTCGTAGGTAATGACGGCTTTCATGTATTTTGTGCACAGCAAATCCATCAGCTTTGCAATTTGCACGAACAGATTGCCATGCACCTCATCTTGATAGATCAAATCCATATCTCCGCCAAAGAAACCGATTTTTACAAAAGCTCCCGGGATATGCATTTCAGGATCTGGATGAAACAACAAGACGGCGGCTCGTTTTAAGTATTTGCCCTCATAGAGCCGCAACTTTTCCAACAGGGTGCGATTATCGTCCGTTAAATCCATTGATGTCATGCGCTTGCTGCGCAGGGCATATTTGCGGAACAAATCAAATGTGGCGCTATCCAAATCTTCAACTTTCAGATATGGCACAGGCACACCGTCCCAAGTTTTGCCTTGTTTGCGGAGCATGAAGCGCTCAAGAGCCGCTCCTGTAAGCTCTTGATTGGCCGCACCGCTTTGCTGATAGTATCTGCCTTTAAAATTGATCGGGTGAGGATAAGCTTCCGTCAAAATTTCAAGATAGGCTTTTTCGTCTTTCTTTTTGAGATTGACGGTCACCAAAACACCGGTCGCGGCGCGCACCTTATTGGGAATATCCTCCATAAGTTTTTGGGCATCCTTCACGCCGCACACTTGCCCGTTGTCGCGTACCCCGACATACAGCTTGCCGCCTTGAGCATTGGCAAAACCGCAAATCAATTTTATGTACTCGTCGCGCCAGGATCCTTTGAATATGATGTTTTGGGATTGGGTATCCATAGTTTGTCAAGCTTTCTTGCTGCCGGGGGAGCCCCGGCTGCGTCATCGTTGTCGCAGCAGATGGCAGTGCTCGGTCAGATCGTATCTTGTTTTTGCTGCAGCTTCCGAAGGCATGGTCTGCTGTTAGGCCCTGTCTGTTGCAACCTTTCTTTATTTATGCCGCAGGTTTGATAGCTTTTCCTTTAGATCTTCAATTAAAAATGCCAAGGCTGCGGCTTTAATAATACCCCAAAAGACTGCCTGCTAATGCCAAAATCAAGAGAAATGCCGTCAATCATGCATTTGTGCCCGCCTTTTTGCGCCCTGCGGCCGAATAGTTGTCGCATCGCGGCCGAATTGGCAGGCAGCAATCATCTTCAGAGCATTTGCCTTGTTCAATCTTAGTTACTATGATCTTTGCCGTGAGGGCAAACAGCCTTGGATCGCCAAGCAGGTAATAAGGAGGCCGCATGGGCAAATACAATTTTGATGAAGTGATAGACAGGCGAGGCACCGATTGCTACAAATGGGACGGCATGGCGCGGGTTTACGAGGATGACGGCCTTATTCATCTGGGGTGCGCCGACATGGATTTTAGGGCGCCCAAGCCTGTTTTGGATGCCTTGCAACGCACCTTGGATCACGGGGTGTTCGGTTATGCACGCACAGGGGAGCACTACTTTGAGGGGATCATCGACTGGTACAAAAAGAGGCACAACCTTGAGGTAAAAAGGGAGCACATCCTCTACACCCCGCGTCTAAACATAGCCTGCAGCTTATGCGTGGAGGCATTTACCCGCCCGGGGGACAAGGTCATCCTAAATGCACCCTCCTACCCGCCTTTGCTTGCGGCAGCCTTGAGCAACGGGCGGTTTGTGATCGACTCGCCCATGGCAGAAGATGGCGACGGGTATCGCCTGGATCTTGATGCTTTAAAGAAGCAGGTCGACGACAGGACGCGCCTTATGATCCTGGTCAATCCCCACAATCCCACCACGCACTGCTTTAGCCGCGATGAGCTTTATCGGATCGCCTCGTTTTGTCATGAGCATGATCTGGTGCTCTTTTGCGATGAGATCCACGCCGATTTTGTAAAGAAGGGCTTTAAGTTTTGCTCCATGTGGGAAGGGGCCGGGGAGTACCGGGATCATGTGATCATAGCCTCCTCGCCTGCCAAAACCTTTAACGTGATGGGGCTGCAAACAGCTTACCTCATCACCCAAAACAAGGAGCATCAAAGAGCCTTTAACCTTCAGCTGCAAAGGCTGGGGCTGGACAGTCCCAATGTTTTTGCCAACGCCATGATGAAGGCGGCCTATCAGGAGTGCGAAGACTACGTTGACGAGCTTAACTTGTACATTGACCAAAATGAGGAGCGGATTAGAACAGAGCTTCCCAAGATCTTCCCCAAGGTCAGATTCAAGTGCCGCGAGGGCTCGTATTTGCTGTGGATTGATTTTAGAGAGGTGTTTGAGACGCAAGAGCAGATGATGGACTTTTTCATCAAAAAAGCCCGTGTGGAGGTCTATGAGGGCACCCATTTCGGCCCGACCTTTGAGCGCTTTGTCCGCATTGTGCTGGGCACCTCGCGTTTTACCCTTGAGGAGGCGGTGGAGAGGATCAAAAAGGCCGCAGCAGGCTTTTGAGCAAAGGCAAGCTGTCTTATGTTCAAAAAAGCCCCGGGCTTAAGCGGGGTTTATGTCCAAAATGCTGCAAAGAATTCTTAAATGACGGTATAGTTTGGCCTGCCCCGGCCGAGATCTATCGGTCATTGCACGTTTTTTGGAGGAACCCATGCAGTTTTCAGATGTCCCGTTTGACCCCAACAGTCAGATCAACCCCAGGCTTTTCTCGTACAAGGGGCGCATCGGGCGGCTTCGTTATTTTGTTGTCACACTGATCCTGACCCTCATCTCCGTTGTGGAGGAGATTGTTTCCGGGCCCTTGGATCAGTTTTTCTATATTTTGACCTCCGGCGCAGAGGGCATGTATGCGTTGTACACTGCAATTTACTCAGGCATCTTAATTTTGGCGGGCGTAGTTGGGATCTTTAACATCATTAAGCGCCTGCACGACATCAAAATGTCAGGCTGGTGGTTGCTTTTATTTTTGGTGCCTTTTGTCAACTTTATCTTCGGTATTTACCTCTTGTTCAAAAAATCTGCCTACCCTCCGCAAGGCAGCGCCGCCCAAGCTCAAGCATCAACGCAAGATGGCACGGACTATATAACCATCAAGTAAGGAGAATGAAAAGCACATTGCAGCTGCCCTTATCATGGCACAGGGCAGCACCTGCGAGGCCGTCCCCGAGGCGGCGTCTTTTAAGCTGCCTTCTGTCTTCATTCGCGGCAGCTTAAAAGAGAGCACGGAGGATGATGGCGCCTTCAAATTGAGCCAGAAAAGACCCTTCGCCGTTAAAGACCCCTGTCCCTAAGCACATTTTGGTCCTCTTTGATCTGACCTTGACCATGCCTCTTGCCTGATTGGGCATTCAGGCAGAAAATGCTCTTTGTTAAGTGCGGATAAAAATATGTGCAACCTCAATTGCAGGTTGGAATTTGCAACAGGGGATCTTTAATAGTTGATCCCAAAACCGGGCAAGGAGTTTTCATGTTTTCTTTGGATTATGAGCAAAAAGTAAAAGATCTTAACAACGGGGTAGTGCGCACCGTATTGCTGAGCACGGGCAAGATGAGCGTGGTGTTAAACCAATTTGAAAAGGGGGCCGAAGGCTCCATGCACAGCCACCCTCACGAGCAGGCCACCTATGTCTTATCAGGCAGCTTTGAGTTTACCATCGACGGGGTGACCAAGATTGTTCACAAAGGCGATGTGCTGCACAAGAACCCGGGCATCATGCACGGCTGCGTATGCCTTGAAAAAGGGGAGCTGTTGGACGTCTTCACCCCGCAGCGCGAGGACTTTTTGCAAGACTGACAAGCCTTAAAAAGCATTCATGCTTAAAAGTCTTAAGACATCGGGGCCCATCGAGGATGAGGCCCTTACAAATAAAGCTTAGGATCGCTCCTAAGCTTTATTATCATCGGGAAGTTGTTGTTCTGTTCCTTGGGGGCAAATATTATTGCTTCAAATTGCCTGCCACGAAGTCCCAATCGACGCGATTTAAAAACTCCTTGGCATAATCGGCGCGGCGATTTTGATAATCAAGGTAGTAGGCGTGCTCCCATACGTCGATGGTCAAAAGCGGCGTGAAGCCGTCGACCATGGGGTTTTGGGCATTGGAAGTGTTGATGATCTTCAATTGGTCGGGGCCGGTTTGCACAAGCCAGGTCCACCCTGAGCCGAAGTTGCCTGCGGCAGAGGCGGCAAACTTTTCTTTGAAAGCTTCAACCGACTCGAAGTTTTGGGCCAAAAGCGCGCAGAGTGCTGCGGGGATCTCCTTTTGCACGGGGCAGAGGCAGTTAAAATAAAACTCGTGATTAAAAGCCTGAGCGGCATTGTTAAAGAGGGGACCTGAGGAAGTCAGCACGATCTCTTCAAGGCTTTTGCCTTCATAGTCCGAGCCTGCCACGAGCTTGTTGGCGGTCTCAACATAGGTCTTAAAATGCCTGCCGTGGTGGAAATCGAAGGTCCGGGCGCTTAAAAAGCCCTCAAAGGCGGTCTTGCTGTACTTAAGATCGGGCAAAGCAAAAGTCATAAACGTCTCCTAAATTCGGTATATGTAAGTTGTCTTGACTGCAAGCAAGGTTACTATGTATCGCCACCGCCCTCAATGGCGCAGTTGCGCAAAATTTGCACCTGAAAAAAGTCACCGCCTTGCTATCAAAAATGCCCGGGGCCCGGGTTACTGACAAACCCGCCGCAAATGGGAAAGGCGCAAGCACTGCCGGCGGGCAAACTTGCAAAATGACTGATTTGCAAGCTCAGGCTTGCTATAATGTGATGCTTAGCAACAATTGGTGACTTTACAGGATCTTTTTGTCTATGTCTGACGGCCGCATCAACCTAATGAACCTCAGCATCGGTGAGCTTAAGGACTTTTTTGTGTCCTTGGGGGAAAAGCCTTTTCGCGCTCATCAGCTGCTTAAGTGGATGTATCAGTACGGCGTCACCGATTTTGAGGCCATGACCAACATCAAAAAAGATCTGAGAGCCAGGTTAAAAGAAATAGCGCTCATCGAGCCTTTGAAGATCATAAGCGAACAAAAATCCGCCGACGGCACCATCAAGTGGGCGCTTGATGTGGGGGACGGACAGGCCGTCGAAAGCGTGCTCATCCCCGAAGATGATCGCAATACCCTGTGCATCTCGACTCAGGCAGGCTGTCCTGTCAAGTGTGCCTTTTGCCGCACGGGAGCGGGGGGCTTTAACCGCAACCTGACCGTGCAGGAGATCATAGGACAGGTCTTTGCTGCCTCGCAGCGCACTTCCTTTGCCGCCAACGATGATCAAAAAGCGATTTCCAACGTGGTGATGATGGGCATGGGCGAGCCTCTTTTGAATTTGAAGGCCGTGACGGCGGCCGTGGAGATCTTGCTGTCCGACCACGCCTTTGCGTTATCTAAGCGGCGCGTCACCATTTCGACCTCGGGGGTGGCCCCCATCATCGACAAAATTGCAGGCAAAATCGACGTGGCTTTGGCTTTATCGCTGCACGCTCCCGATGATGATCTTCGAAACAAGCTGGTGCCTTTAAATGAGCGCTATAATATTGCCGCGGTGCTCAAGGCGGTTAAAAATTATCTTAAGCAATCCAACGCCAACCGCTCGCGGGTGACCATCGAGTATGTCTTGCTTGATCACGTCAACGACTCTCCTGAGCATGCACAAAAGCTTGCCGCGCTGCTCAAAGACGTGCCCTGCAAGATCAACCTCATACCTTTTAACCCCCACGCCGGCAGCAGATTCAAGCGCCCGTCCAACAGCCGCATCGACCGCTTTTACAAGGTTTTGTTTGACAAGGGATTTACCGTCATCACCCGCACCACCCGCGGCGATGACATTGCCGCAGCCTGCGGACAGCTGGCAGGGATGGTCAAAGACAAGCAGGTTTTACCCGGCACAGGCAGTACTCTTGGGGACTGAAGAATGCAAAAAGACAACATGGGCAACAAACTTCCCGAAGGCTTAAAACAGCATGCGCAGCAGGGGGCGGGCAATGCCGCCAACCTTACATCGTTTCATCTTGAAATCGATGTGTCAGGCAACAGCATCAAACAAGACGGGCAGCTTTTGGTCGAGCATGGCAAGTTGGTTGACGATGCCATGACGCAGAATGTCCCCGATCTCAAATCCAAATTGCGCCAAGCCTTAAGCTCAAACCCTGACGATGCGGATGCCTACGAAAAAAGGGCCAGCCTCAATGCCAAGGCTGCCAAAAAGATGGGTTACCAAAGCAAAAGCGGCCTGCCTGCGGCGCTTCATGACAGAAAAAATTACGAAGACGCAACACAAGATGAAGAGGCGCAGCCTCAAGATGAGATCTCCTCAGGAGCGCCTGAAGATCCTTTGGCAATGCACGATCCTTCTAAGGCAGCTTCCGCTCAGGGGCAGACTCCCCTTGAGGGCAGGGGCGATGGCATCATGCAAAACCTTTCAGGACGGCCTTTTCGGGCCGATGATGGCGAGGTTGAGGTATTAAGCTCTGAGATCATGGGCAGCGCCGATCCGGATCTTGATCGCAGCGTCACCTTAACGCGCAACGGCGATGATCCCGACCGCGTGCCCGTGGTGCCGACCTTGTCAGACAACGAGGTGCCCAACATGCCCGGGGAAATTTTGCGCCATGCCCGCGAAAAGCTCGGGCTTACGCAGCGCGACATCGCCCGCAAATTGAAGCTTAGGGTCAACACCATCAGCGACATCGAGCATGACAGGTTGAATCAGCCCACGGCAGCAGCCTTCGTGCGCGGGCATATTGCAAGCTATGCTTCGTACGTCAACATCGATCCCAAGGCCGTGCTCTCTTTGTACAATCAAAACGTCAACGAGGTCATAGAAAAGCTGTCGGTGGGGGAGCCCAAAAAGCGCCGTCCCTACAAAGCCGCAGTCTACAGTTTCATCTTTTTGGCCATCATCGCCTTTTTGGCCGTCTACTTCTTTTGGAACGAAGAGCCTGTCGTCAATCAAGAGCCCCTGGTCATCGAAGGGACCATTGATGATGAGGAGCATGAGCAAAGCAGGATCTTAAATGCCCAAGAAGAGGGCTCCATCGTGATAGACAAAACGGCAGCTCCCGCTCCCGTCGATGTCAACACCCAAAGGGCCAACGAGCAGCAGCAGGCTTTGAGGACCGAATCTTTAAGCTCGCAGGACATCATCGTCGATGAGGGCCAAAAGACCACCGAGGCTTTGAGAGTTGAAGGAGCGCGCGAGGCGATGGATGCCTTTGCCCGCGCCCGCGGCGAGGTGGTCATCGACAAATCCTTAAACCAACAGGCCCAAAAGCAGGAGGATCCTCAAGAGCAGAGTGAGGCGAAGATTGACCCTGCCAAGGCAGAGCCTGCTGCCCCTGTGCAAGATGATTCAAGCTTAAAAGAAGGCGAGCTTAAGGTGGAGCCTCCGCCTGCCCTCTCTTCGCAGCTAAAAGACATCTCATCGCAAGTTTCCATTGCCGATCGAGAAGGCCTTGCCTCCTTTAACAGCGTGCAAATCGAGGTTAAGGGTCCTGTCTACGTGCGCGTCACAGGAGGCAGCGAAAAAAAGATCTTGGTGCAGGGCAATTATCAAAGCGGCAACAAGATTGCAGTATCGGGCGTTCCGCCTTTGACAGTGTCAGTCTCGGACAGCACGAGGGTTGCCATTGCCTACGGCGGCGGCCGGGTGGTGGTTCCCGATGCCAAACAAGTAACCTTTGAACTACCCATGAAATAGGCACAGCATGCAAAGACGCAAATCACGAGCCCTTAAAGTCGGCACGGTCACGGTGGGCGGGGATGCCCCTGTCAGCGTGCAAAGCATGACCTCCACGGACACCAATGACGTTGAGGGCACCTTGGCGCAAATCAAAGCCATGCAGGATCACGGGGCCGATCTGGTCAGAGTCTCGGTGCCCGACATGGCAAGCGTCAAAAGCTTTGAGCAGATCATCAAAGGCACGGATGTGCCTTTGATTGCCGACATTCATTTTGACTATAAAATTGCCATCGAGTGCGCCAAAATAGGCGCGGCGGCCTTGCGCATTAACCCGGGGAACATCGGCTCCAAGGAGAAGATCGAAGCGGTCTGCAGGGCGGCTTGTGATCACGGCCTGCCCATCAGGGTCGGGGTGAACGCAGGATCTCTTGACAAAGATCTGCTCAAAAAATACGGGCCTCCCTGCCCCGAGGCCATGACCGAAGCTGCCCTGAGGGCCGCCGAGGTGCTCGAAGATCACAGGTTTTACGATTACGCTTTCTCGGTCAAAGCCTCGCAGCTTGATTTGTGCGTCAAATCCTACGAGCTTTTGGCCCAAAAGACCGATGCTCCCCTGCATTTGGGGATCACCGAGGCAGGAGGGCTGTTAAAAGGCACCGTGATGTCGGCTTTGGGCATAGGCAGGCTTTTAAGCGAGGGCATCGGCGATACCCTCAGAGTCTCCTTGGCAGCCGATCCAATCGAAGAGGTCAAGGTCGGATGGCACATTTTAAAAAGCCTTGGGCTGCGCTTTCGGGGCATCGACATTACCGCCTGCCCAACTTGCGCCCGTCACGGCATTGATGTGGTGGGGATCGTAGATGAGCTTGAAAACAAGCTGTGCGACATAACCTCGACTTTAAAAGTTGCCGTCATGGGTTGCGTGGTCAATGGCCCGGGGGAGGCGCGCGGAGCCGACGTGGCCTTGTGCGGGGCCAAAAACCATAAGGCCATGGTCTATATTAAAGGCTCTCTTGTGGGTAAAATTGATGCCTCGCAGGCATCGGCGGCCTTAGAGCAGATCGTAAGACGCCACGCCCTGACGGGAGAATTATCCTTTAATATTGCCTGACCGGTGCAAAAGATTGCACAACTTTGCCTTTGATGAGGCCTAAAGCGCATCTTTAAGCCTCATTGAGCCAAAGGCACAAGCAATGCCTTTAAGATTTAAAAGATCCTGCAAAGGCTGATGCGCATTGGGGCATGGCAGGCTTTAAAAGGCACAATGCAAAAGACACAATAAAAGTTTTACGCGACGGTTTAAAAGGGCCTTAAAAGGCCTTTGAAAGTATTGGGCGCCCAAGCTTAGACGGACAAAACTCCCGGGGGGCTTTGGCGCAAAAATTGAGAATTTAAGATGTCACAAGTTACCGATCCCAAATTGCAAGCAAAAAACGGGGAAGCTTTGCAGATCCGGGCCATTCGCGGCATGAACGATCTGCTGCCTGAGGATACCTCGCTGTGGCAGCAGGTTGAGGAGATTTTGCGCCAAACCGTAAGTTCTTTTGGCTACAGCGAAATAAGAATGCCCGTGCTTGAGCAGACAGGCTTGTTTTGCAGGGCCATCGGCGAGGTCACCGATGTGGTGGAAAAGGAGATGTACACCTTTGAGGACAGATCAGGCGACAGCCTCTCATTGCGTCCCGAGGGCACGGCAGGCTGCGTGCGCGCCTGTCTTGAGCACAATCTCATCTATAACAAGGAGCAAAGATTGTGGTACATGGGCCCCATGTTCCGCCACGAGCGTCCGCAAAAAGGCCGCTACCGGCAGTTTCATCAGCTGGGCGTGGAAGTGTTCGGCCTAAACGGCCCCGATATCGATGCTGAGATCATCATGATGACTCATGCCCTGTGGCAAAAATTGGGCATTGCAGAGCATCTGACCTTGGAGCTTAATACCTTGGGCTCCAACGAAGAGCGCGCCACCTACCGCAAAGCACTGGTGGACTTTTTGGTCAAACACTACGATGAGCTTGATGAGGACAGTAAAAGGCGCACCCATGCCAATCCTTTGCGCGTTTTGGACTCAAAAGATCCCAAAGTAGGGGAGATTTTAAAAGATGCTCCCAAGCTGCACGATTATTTGGGGGAGGAGAGCCTCAGGCACTTTGAGGGCCTGTGCTGTATTTTAAAGGCCGCAGGCATCGATTATGCGTTAAACGATCGCCTGGTGCGCGGGCTTGATTACTACAATCTGACCGTCTTTGAGTGGACCACCAAGGCCCTCGGAGCACAGGGCACGGTGTGCGGGGGCGGGCGCTATGACGCTCTTGTAGAGCAGCTGGGCGGCGCCTCCTGCCCTGCGGTGGGCTTTGGCTTGGGCCTTGAGAGGCTGATGCTGCTTTTGACCAATCTTCAAAAGCTCAAGCTTAAGCCTCAATGCGATGTCTATGTGACAGGCTCAGGCGAGGGGTGTGAAATTTATCAGGCTAAAGTGGCAGCTGCTCTGCGCCAATCCTTATTAAATGCTAAAATTATGAACCATTGCGGGGCAGGCAAGTTTAAAAAGCAATTTGCCAAAGCCGTCAAATACGGAGCCCGCGCCGCAGTGATAGCAGGTGAAAACGAAATTGCCCAAGGGACGGTCTCTCTTAAAGATCTGCAAAGCCAAGAGCAGTTTGACAATCTGACCTTGCAAGAGGCTGCCGCCAAGCTTGAGGAGATCTTGGGATAGGGCAGGCTTTGTCTTGAGGGACGCTCTTAAGGTAAACTTAGTCTTTTGCAAAGACCGGGGCCATAAGCGCGGGGCGGGACGGGGCCGGGATTGAAATGATGCTCATGAAGCTCTGATGCTTAAAAAACAAAGCTTCCCCCCGGGGCTTTTTAAAGATGATAAAAGGCCCAAGGCCCCGACGGATTTGAACACGCTGCCTGATGCTTCAGGCGCCACAAAAAAATTTTAGGAAGATACGATGGACGTTTTAACCGACGATCACGAAAGAGAAGAGGCGGTGCGCAGATGGTGGCGCGAGTATTGGAAACCCATTGCTTTGGGCGTGTTTATTGCGCTGGCAGGCTTGGTGGGGTTTAGGCAGTATCAGGCCCATATGCTAAGCGTGCATCAGGAAAAAGCCTATGAGCTTTATACTTTGCGCACAGATCTTAATCAACACGGGGTTACGGCCTTAAACGGCGCCTTGGAGTTCATGCAAAAAAACGAAGACATCTTCGGAGCCCTGATGGCTGCTGATGCTGCACAGGTGCAAATTCAGGCAGGAAAGTACGAAGATGCCTTGAGATCATTGAATTTTGCCAAGACCCACGGCGGAGATCTGATTGCCCCTGCCGCCGCCATCAGCGAGGCCAAGGTGCAGGCCCAGCTTGGCAAATATGATGAGGCCCAAAAGATCCTCTCTTCATTAAAGGCCGAAGGTTATGAGGCCGTGATCTTGGAGGCCCGAGGCGACATTGCCCTGTTGCAAGGCGATCGCGCCGCAGCCCGCGATTTTTATCGCAGGGCTCTTGATGAGGCCGTAAAAGGAGATCAGCCTTTAAATCCTCTTTTGCAGATGAAGCACGATGACGTCATTGCCCAAGGTCAGGAGGCAGCCTACAAACTCTCCTCAGGCTCCGGCATGCAAACAAACTAGGAGTTAAATATGATCAAAGTACCTAAACTTGCCTTGGCCGTGCCCTTAAGCGCCGCTTTGCTGTGGGGTTGCTCCAGCGCCGAAGATCCTTATGCTCCTGTGGAAGCCCCCGAGATCCGCAATCAGTTTGAGCCGCAAAGACTGTTCTCATCCTCCATCGGCTCGGGCGTGGGCGAATTTTTCACCACCTTGGCCCCTGAATTTGCCTCGGGTACTTTGTACGCGGCCTCGCGCGACGGCGATGTTTATGCCAAAGATCCCAATGACGGCGACACGCTGTGGCACACCGACATTGCAGACGAGCAAGAAAACGACACTTCCCGCTCGGTGCGCCTCTCAGGGGGCATGGCAGCCTACGCAGGCAAAGTGGCTGTGGGCTCGGAAAACGGCTATTTGTACATGTTAAATGCCATGGACGGGGCCATTTTGTGGAAGGAGTATCTTGGGTCGGAGATCTTAGTCAAGCCTGCTTTCTCCAAAAGCGGCGATAAGGTGTTTGTCACCGATGCGCGCGGGCGCGTGAGAGCCTTTGATGCAGCCTCAGGGGCCCGGTTGTGGGTCTCAGGCGACGCTCCCAACGTATTGCGTTTGCGAAAGCAAAGCGGTCTTGTGCCCGTGGGCGACGATTTCTTGGTGACGGGCCAGTCAAACGGCAAGATCTCGGTTTTGCTTCAGCAGACAGGCGCGATTGTCAATCAGATAACCGCAGCTCCCGTTCGCGGCGCCAATGCCCTCGAGCGCGTGTCCGATGTGGCCGCAACGCCGATTTTGCGCGATCACGACATGTATGCTGCAACCTACAGCGGAGGCCTTGTTCACTACTCGTTTGATTCGATGGCCGTTTTAAACCGCTTGGGCTACAACAGCGCAGAAGAGCTCGCCTTCGATGATGCGTCCTTGGTTGTCACCACGCAAAACGGCCATGTGTTTTGCATCAATCTGTCAGATTACTCAGAGCGCTGGGTCAACGATCAATTAAGCTATCGCAGCGTCACCGCTCCCGTCATCTACGGCAATTACGTCGTGGTGGGCGACTTTGAGGGGTATTTGTACTTCATGTCATTGTCCACGGGGCGCATCGAGTGCATGGAGCAGGTTGACAGCTCGGGCATTTACATTGCCCCCCTCGCTGCCAACGGCAATTTGTACGTGGTTTCGCGCGACGGAGATCTTTACTGCTACAAATATGATCCCTCGGGCTTGGCCTTTGCCAAGGAAAGCGCCGCCCGCACCGCCCAAGATTACGCCATGCTGGGCGTTGACATGCGCGCTCCCGGCGTGGGCGACAGCGGCATCTATGTCACCGAAGGCATGACCGAGGAACAATTGTACGAGCGCCGCGCCGCCGTCTTGCGCGCCGCAGCACAGGCCGAGGCCCGCCAGAGAGCGGCCGAAGAGCAGCGCCGCGAGTATGAGCGTCGCCGCGCCGAGTACGAGAAGCGCATGCAAGAGGAGCGCGAGCGTCTGTCAGGCTTTGGCCTGATGCCCGGGCTGCAAGGCTACGACGATGAGGACGATGAGGAAGAAGCAGGCTCAGCATCGCCTGCTCCCGCCGCGCCTCGTCAAAATGATGCCGATGCCCGCGAGAAAGCCGAAGGCTTCGGACTTTAGTTAACTTGCCCGATTTTTAAGAGAAGCTCTTAGGGTCACGGCCTTAAGAGCTTTTTGCGCAACATAGGCCCGGTGCCTTGAGGAGGACTTTATGAAAGTAATTGCCCTCGTAGGATGCCCCAATGTGGGCAAATCTACTTTATTTAACCGTTTGACCAAAACCCGCGATGCCCTGGTGGCCGATTTCCCCGGCCTCACGCGCGATCGCAAGTACGGCCGGGCCTTGTTTGACGGGCGCGAGTACATTGTGGTCGACACCGGAGGCATTGCCGATGATGCCGAGCAGCCATCGGATCTTACCTATAAGATGACATCGCAGGCCTATAAGGCCATCGAAGAGTGCGATCTGGTCATTTTCATGGTCGACGCCCGCGCAGGATTGGTCCCCGGGGATTATGCGGTGGCCGACTTTATCCGCAGATCGGGCAAGCCTTATGCCCTGGTTGCCAACAAGATTGACGGTTTGGATCCCGATACGGCGGGCACCGAGTTTTATGCCCTGGGACTTGGGGAGATCCATTTGATTGCAGCCTCTCACGGGCGCGGGGTAACCTCGCTTATCGAAGAGGCGATTGCCCCTCTGTTGCGTGAAGAGGGCCCCTTGGACTCGGATTTGGCCAATAAAGAGGATGAAGAAGATGAAATTCCCATCATTGACATCGATGTGACCGATCTTAATGCCTCAAGGCGGGAGCAAAGAAAAGCCTCCTGCGATGATGATTTGAGCAAAGAGCCTTATGATGACGAGGCTCAATTTGCCGCTTCCTTGGATGAAGATGAGATTGAAGAAGATCTAGATCTTAACTTTGCCGATCAGACGTTTGATGAAGATCTCTCTTATGAAGAGCTTTATGCCTCTGTCGATGATGAGGCAGGAGCAGATGATGAAGATCTGCCCTCAGACGGCCTTGGCAGAGAGCGCAGACTTTCTCGCAAAGAGCAGCATGAGTCCTCCGATTGGGAGCAGGGCTACGAGTTTTTGGACAACGTGCCTGCCGACGTGCGCGCAGGAGGCTTTGACTGGCACACCTTTAAGGAAAACAAAAAAGCCCGCGAGCATGGGGAAGAGGAAAAGGAGCTTGCCTCGGCACAAGGCAGTTTTCAAAAGGCATCAGACAGAGAAACTCCTTTTTCCGATCTGCCCGTCAAGTTTGCCCTGGTGGGCAAGCCCAATGTCGGCAAATCCACCCTCACCAACCGCCTTATAGGAGAGGACAGGGTGGTGGTGTGCGATATGCCGGGCACCACGCGCGATTCCATCTATATTCCCCTGGAGCGCGACGGCAAAAAATACATCGTCATCGATACTGCAGGCGTGCGCAGAAGAGCCAAGGTCAACGAGATGGTGGAGAAGTTTTCCATCGTCAAGACCTTAAAAGCCATCGAAGATTGCAATGTGGCTGTGCTCATCATCGATGCGCGAGAACACATCACCGATCAGGATCTGTCCTTGCTCGGGTTCATTTTGGATTCGGGGCGCTCCTTGGTGGTGGCGGTCAACAAGTGGGACGGGCTTGATCAATCTTACAAAGATGAAATCAGGCGCGAGCTTGACCAAAAGCTTGGGTTTGTAAACTTTGCGCGCGTGCACTTTATTTCGGCCCTGCACGGCACGGGAGTGGGGCATTTGTTCGATTCTATCGATGAGGCTTACGAGAGCGCCACCCGCCGTCACAGCTCGTCGACTCTAAACCGCATTTTGCAGGCTGCCGTGCAGGAGCATGAGCCTCCGGTGGCAGGCGGACGCAGGATCAAGCTTAAGTATGCCCATGCAGGCGGCTACAATCCGCCGCGCATCGTCATTCACGGCAACAAGACCTCCAAGATGCCCGATTATTACAGGCGCTATCTTATCAACTGCTACCGCAAGGCCTTAAAGATCATGGGCACTCCGGTCATCATCGAGCTCAAAGAAGGCGCCAACCCTTATGCCGATGAAAAGCCGGCTCAACGCAGGCTGACCTTATCGAAGATCCGCGAACAAAAGCGCGAGGAGGCAACGCAGCGCCGTTATGAGCGCGCCGCCGCGCAAGTTAAGCGCAAGCGCAAAAAAGAGCTTGAAGAGGGCAAAAAGCACGGTCTGATAAGAAAAGGCAAAGGGGCAATCAAACCCAAAAAATAAGCTCAAGCGCTCTTTTGTGCAAAAGTCAGAGCAAAATGCCAAAGCTGCGGCAGGGCCGATCCAGGCCGCGGCGATCCCGGGCACCGACAGCCTGACAAGAGCAGAGGATCTGCAAAAAACCGATAAAATCCAAGAAAGCAAAAAGCAAAAACGTCCCGTTAAAATCCCCCGAAAATTCCGCTTGAATTTTTTTTTTACCGCCCAAAATAAACGAGATCGGTTGTGTGTTCCTGCGGTTGTGAGCAGGGATGCAGGCCGTAGTTTGCTTTTAGCAACAGCTTAAAACGTTTTTGGGAGATTTTCTATGAAGCAAACGCGTACGGCATTGACCATGCTGCTCAGTGCCTACAGAAGCATTTTTGCCAATTCTTACCTCAAAGGCTTGGCTTGCGGCGTGATCGCAACTTCGGTTTTGGCCGCAGGAGCAGCCTTTGCAGCTGACTTGTCATCATCCTTGGCAGCATCGGAAGAAGAAGTAACCTCCGAGAATGCCATTACCGCAGGCTCTTCATCCGATACTTTATCAGGCTCAGGCTATGCATACAGCTTGACCGTCGGCAGCAATTACGCCCTGACCATCGCCTCGGGGAACGTTTCGGTGGTAAACGGCGCCACTGCCGTGGACGGCACCTTATCTTTGGCCTCAGGTTCATCATTGACCGTGGCCATTCACAATGCCTTCACCGCAGATGAAGAAGAAGAGATGGCCACCTATGATGACGTTTTCCAATTATTAGATTACGCTCAGACCATCGGCTCGGGCACCATCTCCATTGCCTTGGGGGCAACCTTGACCTTTGAGCAGGGCTACTATGAGCTTTCCGATCTTACCTTTGATAACAGCGGCTCAATTGTGATCGGGGAGCGCGTGCGCGTGTTCCTCGATGGCGTCGAATCCCTCAAAGCCATGGGCAGCGTCGATATTCAGCAAGTCGGCGATGATGATGAGACCGGCATAGTTTTGACCGAAGAGCACTCCTACATGGGTCAGGATCTGTTCGGAACCAATGCCGTTCACAGCTCCACCTACAACAGCACCGAGCCCGGATGCCTGCAGGCCCGCATGCTTACCATTACCAGCTCGACTTTAAATACCTATGGCGTCGAGCTGCAATCAAACGGCGATGCCTATCTGACCGTGGACAGCGACAACAACACCTTTACCTTTGAAGGGAACGGCGAGCTTGGTTTTCAAAACGGCAATGTCTACCTGATTGACAGCAATGGCGCTTCAGTAAGCACCGGCACTATCAAACTTGACGGCAATACCATCTTCATGGGCGATTACAGCAACTCGGATAATCCTGAAACCTACTATGTCTATGCAGATTTCCTGATCGCAAAGGGCGATCTGCTCATAGACATGGGCAACTATGTGTTACAGGATGTGACCATCACAAATGGCAGTTTTGAGGTGGGCGACGTCATGATCCCGGGCACCGCAAATGTCAGCATGGGCACTCTGACTCTCAATCAGAGCGGTTCAGGCTCTGCCACCGTGGAAATTGCCGATAACGGCTCGGTGACTGCCGTTGCCGTAAAAGCAAGCGGAGGCACCATTGACGTTGACGGCACCTTGTCCGTGGCAGGCGACGGGAGCAACAGCACCGTAGATCTGAGCCTCTCAAACGGCGCCATCCTCAATTTGTTTTCCACGGGCACTCTTAATCTTAACGATGGTGCCGATACCGTGGGGCTTGCTTTAAGCACAGGCGAGTCCGGGACTTTTAGCGTTTCCGATGATCACGCCCAAATCACATCAAATGGCGGCACCATCGAAGTTGATCTGTCCAATGTGGTTTCAGATGAGCTGACCGTAACACAGGCTAATTCCTTGTTTTCTTTATTGGCCTCAGGCACGGGCCTTGTTAAGATTGACGGGGCCGATGTCGATGTGGGGGCAACTTACAGCGAAGAGTATGGCGGCTATGCCGTGGATGCCGAAACCCTCGGCGACATGTCCTTTTACACCGACAGCACCTTAGAGATCATTGTTTACAATGTCACAGGCTCGGTCACGGGCGGCTGGCAGGCTCTGGTGCTTGCAGAGAATGTGAGCAGCGCATCGGTAAGCGAGAACGGCACTTTAATCATCGCAGGGGCAACCTCAAACGGCAATTTGGTGCAAGCCTATGACGGCTCGGCTGCAGGATTGACTTTAGGCAACGGCGCCAATGCCAACCTGACAGGCACGGGCACCATCGGCGCCATCACGGGCTCCGATGCATCTTTGACCGTATCGGCCGGGGCCCGGGTGAGCGTGGAGGTTGAAGAGGGCGAGACTGCCATTAATGTAGATTCCCTGACAGTGAGCAATGCCGCTGTTTCCACCGCAGGAAGCGTTGAGGCAGGCGAGCTTACCGTAGACAGCTCTTCTTTGCAGACAGGCTCGATTACTGCCAATTCCCTTGATGCCGATGGCGCTCAGATGATTGTCGCCGGCGATTTGACTTTGAGCTCGGGCAGCGAGTCAGGCTCCGTAGCAGACAACAACACCTCCATTACGGTTACCGGCACGGCTACAATCAATCATGATTTCACCGTGACTGCCAACTCTTCCCTGACTGCCTCCAAGGTTGAAGTAGGAGAAGACGTTACCCTGCAAATCGGTGAGGAAGGCGAGGAAGACGGCTCGGGCACCTTGGAAGTTCAGACTTTGGCCTTAAACGGCGGCACCTTGGTGTTAGATCCCGAATTTGGCCGGGCCACGGCCATGGCTGCCGTGCAGTCCTTCACAGACAGCCTTGACTCAGGCTCTGATGATTTGCAGACCATCGACGGCAACATCATCGTGGGCAAGAACTCGGCTTTGGGCGTCGGCATGACCTTGGAAGAGCTGCAATCCTTTATCTCTTCCTATCAGGTTGACGGCAGCCTGGTTGAGGGCTCAAACTACGGCTCCATCACGGTGATTAATTCATCTGGCATCACCATATCGTCAGGCAGCCAATTGGTTTTGGGTACGGCCGGTATTGACGAGCTGACAGAGCTTCTGACAACTTACAGCTCAGGCAACAGCATCTACTTTGGCGCCGGCTCTTCGTTAATGTTTACGGCAGCCTCCCTGGCCGATGATTCCGAATCGGGCACTTTGAACTTTGAGGCCGACTCGGTCACCCTGTACGCGGCAGGCGGTCAGATTGTGGTTCCGGCAGGCATCACCCAAACTCAGCTTGGAAAGTTAATCACTGCTTCTAATGGCAGCGGCTCCGTTTCGGTTTCCACGGTAGATGGTGAGGACGGTCTGTACTTTACCACCTACAACGGCTTGTTCACGGGCGAGCTGGCGAATGGTGAGAAGCTGTCCGATTTGGAGATGACCTTGTCGGATAACGCCCGCTCCATCTTAAGCGGCCTGTCCAATCCCATGTACAACTATGTGATTGACAGCTTCAATAACGACGCCTTTGAAAATGCCCAAGGCGCAGGCGCTTTCTTCTTGCAAGATGCTGTGGGCATGGGCAATGGCAGCAATGTGGAGACTGCCGCAAGATTGGCCGTCTTCGGCGGTGCCGTGCAGGCAGCTTACTTGGTTGAGCAGGAGACCGTCAATGCCATCAGGGCAAGAGCAGGCTTTACCCCCGCCTCCAACCTCACCGTGGCAGAGAACAACGGCTTTGGTTTGTGGCTTGCTCCCGTCTACCGCTACCTTGATGCCTCCGGCTTCAATGCAGACGGACTTGATGCAGGGGCCAAGATTGACCTCTATGGCGCAAGCCTGGGTGCCGACTATGCCTTTGCCGATACGGCAAGGATTGGTCTCATGTTCTCGGCAGGCTCGGGCGATGCCGACGGCAAGGATGCAGGCAGCAGTGTCAGCAACGACTTTGACTACTACTCGGCAGGATTGTATGCCGTCATCGCCCCTGTTGAGAACTTTGACATCCTTGCAAGGTTTACCTACTCAAAGGTTGACAACGACTTGAATGCCTCCTCGGGGCTGTCCGATTACGGCACCTTAAAGACTTCCGTTGACAGCAGCGCCTTAAGCTTCGGCGTCGAGGCCCGCTACACCTTTAAGACCGACATCGTCGACATTGCCCCTCACTTGGGTCTGACCTACACCAAGCTTAAGCTTGACGACTACGAGGTTGGCAGCGCTCAGGGCAACATCTTGAAGGCTGATAACGACAATCTTGATGTCTTCTCCATCCCGCTTGGCGTCAAGTTCTCAAGCAGCCTGAGTGCAGGAGACTGGATTGTAAGCCCCGCTGCCGACTTGCACGTGGCCTTTAACACGGGCGATGACAAGCTTGACAGCAACATCACCTTTAACGGTCTTGAGAATAAAGTCTCCCTCTCAACCGAGGTTTTGGATGAGTTTACCTACGGCATTGATTTGGGCATCAGCGCTCAATATCAATCCTTCCGCTTAGGATTGCAATTGGGCTACGAAGGCTCGGATAACACCGACTCCTTTGGCGTGATGGCCCGCGCAGGTTACATCTTCTAAAATCTTTTTCACAAAGCGAGCGCGGGAAACCGCGCTCTGTCAAACCCCTTCCCAAACCCTCTTTTTATCCTCAGCACCCTTAACCTTCGTCAGCCTAAGCTTGCTTTAGTCTGCTTTGCAGACCCAAGAACGCATTGCGTCATCAACACCTGTACATGGCATAAAAAGTTTGTCCCAAATTCACTTATAGTTTGTCACGCACTGATGGTTTATCGTGATTATTGTAGGTTATTGGCTAAGATGACCTTTCTGCTATAGTAGATTCAATTCCAAGCGGATCATCTTATCTCATAATTTCAGATCATATTAGCCATAATCTACACTGCCTAAGAAAAGCAGCTCAAAAGAGCCGCAAGCAAGCGTAAAATTCAGTCTAAGCGAGCCGATTTTTAAAGAGCGCCTGCAAGACAGCGAAGCGGCAGCTTAACCGAGCCCCGGTCGTCTCAATTTCAACGATATCCAAAATAAGGCTTAAGCTGTCGGATAATCAGGCTCTATCTTTAAGCCACATTCCGCGTCAAA
>CAZYXT010000022.1:0-26436 GCA_964651505.1 uncultured Enterobacterales bacterium | reverse complement strand
AGATCCCACAGACCAAATCTGTGCCGCCGGCCCGTCAGGCAGTTCAGACGGCTTTGTGCAAGCAAGAGAGATGATCCAGGCCTTCGCAGGAGCTTCAATCACATTGCGTCTGCCGCTGCGCTTAAGATCTTCAAGAGCGCCCTCAACACCAAACAGACACTTTTTCTTTAAAACTCTTATTATCGCCGGGCAGGAAATCCGGTGCATTGCTGATATTTCTTTATTTGAAAGGCCTTTATCTGCATCCAACATAACCTTGGCGCGGAGAATGCGACGGGCTTGCTCGGTCGGCTTCCTGATTAATGCTTCAAGATATTTTCTTTCTTTGTCATTGAGCCGACAGTCAAATACTCGCGGTCTTGCCATAGAATAGCTCCATCCATCGACAAGAGGAGTATAAGGCAAAAAACCATTAATTGCATTAATTAAAAAACGATTTACTAATTATTGCGCGCTTTGTGCTTAAAGAAAAAATTGTTGTGTTAAAATATGCCGCTGTTCGACCGCGTAAGGCGCGTAGCCAAATTTTTTGAGGTGTACTAAAAGTGTCCGAGTTTATATCACCGGAATTTATGAGCGAGTTTACGGGCTTCGTATCGCGCCACATGATGATGTTCGGCGCCTGGATTGCCGTGCTGGTGCTGCTGATTGTGGTGCAGTTTAGGATCATGACTGCCGGGATCCAAAAAGCCAGCTCCGCGATCGCCACCATGATGGTCAACAAGCAAGAAGGCCTGTTCGTGGACGTGCGTCCTGCCGATCTCTTCGGGCAGGGACATATTGCCCATGCCGTCAATGTAACTTCCGCCGATATTAAAGGAGGCAGGTTTCAGCGCATCGAGCGCAACAAGGACAAGCCTGTGATCTTGGTGGGCAAGGACAAATTTGACAGCGACTGCTTCAACAGCGCCCGCACCTTGAAGAAAAACGGCTTCTCCAATGTCTTTATTTTAGAAGGAGGCATTGCCGAGTGGTCCAATCAGAATTTACCTCTATCTACTAAAAAATAATCAAGACAGACTTTGTAGGGACTTATCATGACTGATAATACTCAAAATCAAGACAATGCCCAAAACCAGGCCGATCGTCCTCATTTTCAGCTTTTGAGGATCTATGCCAAGGATTCTTCCATCGAGACTCCTCACTCCCCCGAGTGCTTTGTCAAGGCTTGGAAGCCTGAGCTGAAAGTCGAGTGCGATTCTAAGGTTGCCAAGATCAACGAAGATCAGCACGAAGTCAGCCTGCGTGTGACCGTTACCTGCACCGTTGAAGACTCCACCGTCTTCATCTGCGAGGTAAATCAGGCCGGCCTCTTTTTGACCCGCAACCTCCCGGCCGAGGCTCTGGAGTATTTGCTCTCCGTCAGCGCCCCCACCGTGATCTTCCCTTATGCCCGCGAGTTTATTGCCAACCTGGTAAATCGCGCCACCTTCCCTGCTTTGAACCTCAACCCCATCAATTTTGACGGTTTGTTCAGAGCCCGCAAGGCCCGCCAGGCCAAGGAAGCCGCTGCCAACGAGCCTGTCGAGGAGGCCCCTCAGGCCTGATGGCAGACGACCTTTCATTAAGCGTCATCGGAGCCGGATCTTACGGTACGGCTCTTGCCATAGCAGCCGCCGCCAAAGGCGCTGCTGTGATGCTCTATGTCCGCGGCGAAGAGACGGCCGATCGTCTGCGCGTGCGGCGCATCAACGATAAATATCTCCAAGACATTCCTTTTCCCTCAGCCCTGCACATCACTTCATCTTTAAGCGAGGCGGCTTCCTTTGCCAAAAACATTTTGGTGGTGGTGCCCTCTTCATCCTTTGTGCAGGTGCTTGCTTCCCTGCGCGAGCATTTGGGGCCTGAGCATAAATTGTGCTGGGCCACCAAGGGCCTCAGCGAGGATGGGAGGCTGTTAAGCGAGGTGGCAGAGGAGATCTTGCCCAAAGGTTTCCCGCTGACCGCCATCTCCGGCCCCACCTTTGCCCGCGAGCTGGCGCTGGGCATGCCCACGGCCATTGCTGCGGCCGGCACCGATCAAAAAAGCGTTGCTGATTGGTGCGAGGTTTTGCACACCAAGAGTTTTCGCATCTACGAGAGCACCGACTTTACGGCCCTGCAATTGGGCGGGGCGGTCAAAAACGTGATTGCCATCGGCGCAGGCTTAAGCGACGGCTTGGGCTACGGCGCCAATGCCCGCACGGCCCTGATCACGAGGGGCCTGGCCGAGATGGTGCGATTGGGCACGGTGCTCGGCGCCGCTCCCACAAGCTTCATGGGCCTGTCGGGGCTTGGCGATCTCATCTTAACCTGCACCGACAATCAGTCGCGCAACCGCCGCTTCGGTTTTTGTCTGGGGCGCGGGATGAATGCGCGCGAGGCTTTGGCTTCCATAGGACAGGTGGTCGAAGGCTACGGCATGACAGGTCTTGTTCACAGGCTTGGCTTAAAACACGGCATCGATATGCCCATCTGCTCTGAGATCTACGCTGTGCTCCATGAGGGGCGCTCAGGGCATGAGGCTGCCCGATCCCTTTTGGGCAGAGCGCTTACCAAGGAGTAAGCGCAGATCTTGGCAGGCTGCCTGCCGTCTCTCATCGATTCCAAAACAAATGCCAGGCAGGGATTAAAGTCCCGCCGGGGCCCGGGCAAGCTTGCTGAAGATAATCAAAGGGCAGACCCCGCCGCGGGGCCCGGGCCGCTATCAGGCGTAAGTTTGGTCCGATGCTTCGTGGGAAGTGACGTCGACCACTTCAGTAATCAAATCGCCAAAGGCAGTTTTAAGCTGCGACTCGATGCCTTCTTTTAAGGTCAGTCCCACCATCGAGCAGCCGTTGCAGCCGCCGTGAAATTGGACCTGCACGACCCCCTCTTTTGTGACATCCACCAGGGTGACCGCGCCGCCGTGGCCGCTTAACCCCGGGCTTATCGTGTTGTCGATGAACATTTGCACGCGATCTTTCAAAGTGGCGTCAGGGCCCAGCAGGTCGCGCTTGAGATTGGGGGCGTGGAAGGTCAAAAGATCCTCGCCGCTGTCATCCTTGCCCAAATCGATCTCCGACTCGTCAAGATACGGTCCGACGCTCTTGTCGATGACTACCTCAAAGCCGTCCATCATGAAGTGCTCGTCATTGAGGGTGATGTATTCTTTGGGGCAGTAAAGAATGCCGCACTCGACGCCCGGGGTTCCGACATTGGTGGCCGACAGACGAATGGCCAGTCCTTCCATGTTTTGCTTGGCAATCAGTTTCTTAAAGTACTCTTGTGCCTTTTGGCTGACGGTGATTTTGCTCATGAGTATTCTCAAATTTGTTTTAAGGTTGCTGCAACAGGGTTGTAAGTATATTACCAAGCAAAAGATATGCATCACCTGTTGAAAAAAATATACGCTCTCGGGGCAAAATGGCGGTGTGAGCTTGATCACTGTTAAAATCGCAGGCCGCACTATAAAGCCGGGCAAAATTCGGTTACAATACTGCACGTTAAAATAATTGGATTACCGAGAGATTTCGGTCTTTTAAGTGGAGATAAAAATGAGCTTATTTGACGAGCTTGCAAAGTATGGCATCACCGGTGCCCAAGAAATCGTTCACAACCCTTCCTACGAGGACCTGTTCAAGGCCGAGACCGCCGAGGGTCTGGAGGGCTACGACAAGGGCGTTGTCACCAAGATGGGTGCCGTTAATGTAATGACCGGCATTTACACCGGCCGTTCACCTAAGGATAAGTTCATCGTTAAGGATGATACCACCAAGGATACCGTATGGTGGACCTCTGATGCTTTCAAGAATGACAACAAGCCCTTAACCACCGAGTCTTGGAATGTTTTGAAGAAGCTGGCCGGCGACGAGCTGTCCAACAAGAAGCTGTACGTCGTTGATCTGTACTGCGGCGCCAACGAAGCCACCCGTTTGAAGATCCGCTTCGTTGTAGAAGTTGCATGGCAGGCTCACTTCGTAACCAATATGTTCATCCGTCCCACCGAAGAAGAGCTCAAGGACTTCACCCCCGATTTCGTCGTTCTGAACGCTTCCAAGGCCAAGGTCGAGAACTACAAAGAGTTAGGCCTCAACTCCGAGACCGCCGTGGTCTTCAACCTGACCGAGAAGATGCAGATCATCCTCAACACCTGGTACGGCGGCGAGATGAAGAAGGGCATGTTCTCCATGATGAACTACTACCTGCCTCTGCAAGGCATTGCTGCCATGCACTGCTCGGCCAACACCGACATGGAAGGCAAGAACACCGCCATCTTCTTTGGTCTGTCCGGCACCGGCAAGACCACCCTGTCCACCGATCCCAAGCGCCTGCTGATCGGCGACGACGAGCACGGCTGGGATGACGAGGGCGTCTTCAACTTCGAGGGCGGCTGCTACGCCAAGGTTATCAACCTGTCCCAGGAGAACGAGCCTGACATTTGGGCTGCCATCAAGCGCGATGCTCTGCTTGAGAACGTAACCGTTGATGCCGCAGGCAACATCGACTTCAACGACAAGTCCGTAACCGAGAACACCCGTGTTTCTTATCCTATTTTCCACATTAAGAACATCGTTCGTCCGGTTTCCAAGGCTCCTGCCGCCACCCGCGTCATCTTCTTGTCTGCCGACGCTTTCGGCGTGCTGCCTCCTGTTTCCCTGTTGTCGCCTGAGCAGACCAAGTACTACTTCCTGTCAGGCTTCACCGCCAAGCTGGCCGGTACCGAGCGCGGCATCACCGAGCCTACTCCTACCTTCTCCTCCTGCTTCGGCGCAGCCTTCCTGACCCTGCCTCCTACCACCTATGCTGACGTATTGGTCAAGAGAATGCAGGCCTCGGGCGCCAAGGCTTACCTGGTCAACACCGGCTGGAACGGCACCGGCAAGCGCATCTCCATTAAGGATACCCGCGGCATCATCGACGCCATCTTGGACGGCTCCATCGACAAGGCTCCTACCAAGGAAATCCCCGTATTCTCCTTCAAGGTTCCTACCGAGCTGCCGGGCGTTGACACCAACATCCTGGATCCTCGCAACACCTATGCCGATCCTGCTCAGTGGGATGCCAAGGCTCAAGATCTGGCCGAGCGCTTCATCAAGAACTTCAAGAAGTTCGAAGCTCTGGGCGGGGAACTGGTTAAGGCAGGTCCTCAGTTATAATTTGCCGATATCTCAAATCCTTATAGATATCTGTAAAAAGAAAAACCCCGCTTTGGCGGGGTTTTTCGTGCCCGGGGCTTTTTGTCTGTATCTTTATGAGGCTATGATTGCATCGCTCATGGTAAAGCATGACAGCGAGCCCTTTTGGGCCTGAATGCAAAAATAGCTCAAGCCCTCGGCGCCTGCTTTGATGGTGCGCATGCACTCAGGCTCTGCTTTCAGGCAATCGCCTGCTTTGACGGCAACCTCTTTGCCGTCTGCGGTGAAGATGCCCGAGCCTTTGATGAACAAATAGACCTCTTCGTTTAACTTGTGGCCGTGCACGAAGGGAATGGCGGCATTGGCAGGCAGGTTGTTGCAGGACACCTCGCAGGAGGTCAAAGCCAAGGCTTCGTGAAGCTCGGTGCGCGGGGCGCTAAGACCAATTGAGGTTAAAGCATAATTTGCCATGATTTCTTTCCTTGCTGTTTAATTGACTGTGGTACAAATAAATCTAATGTAACCGGATTCATTACACTCAGTATACGCCGCTTTGGTGAAATTGCAACGGTTACAGAAACATTTTTGTAATATTTTAAGTTACAGCTTCATGCAAACGCTCTTTGCGTAAGTTTCCTTGGGCAATGTCCTGCTCCCGGGGTTAACCGCGCCGTCCTTTTTGGAGTAAGATAAGGCTCTTGATTGCAACACAACGGTTATTGAGGAGGCTGTGATGGGCAAGCCTTACATCACGCGCGAAGGCTATGATGCCTTGCATCAGGAATTGGATTTTTTGTGGCTTACCAAGCGCCCGGAGGTGACGCAAAAAGTCTCGTGGGCCGCCAGCCTTGGCGATCGTTCCGAAAACGCTGACTATCAGTACAATAAACGTCTCTTGGCGCAAATCGACCGGCGCATACGCTATTTGCGCGGGTGTCTTAACCGCCTGCAGGTGGTTGACTACAATCCTCAGCAGCAGGGCAAGGTATACTTCGGGGCCTATGTGGAGCTTGAGGCCGATGACGACGAGAGCATATTGAGGGTGAGGATCGCAGGCGGCGACGAGATCCGCGGCCGCTCCAACTACATCTCCATCGACTCCCCGATGGCAAGAGCTCTTTTGGGCAAACAAGAAGGCGACGATGCCTCCGTTCCCACCCCCAAGGGAGCGCGTCTTTGGTACGTCAACCGCATTTCCTATCAAAAGCCCGATTGGTTTGTCGAGGAGGAGCCAATCTCCCACATCATCGAGGTTGACGATGAGGACATTCAAAAAGATCTTGAGGCCGCAGAAGGTCTTGATCCCAAGGAAGTCGAGCAGCAATATTTAAAGTCGCTCATGAAAGATTAGCCGCCTGATAAGGCAAGATCAGATGTTCAGGCTGATGTTCTTCCCGACATTGACGTTGGGCAAAATGGAGTTGTAGCGCGCGGAGATGGCGCTGTTGACTGTGTTAAGCCTGCTGTTCCCCTGCTTTTCCCGGTATTGGGCCATCTTGTAGGTGGTCTTTTTCTTTAAAGTCCTGCTCTTTTGCGCCTCTTTTTGGGCAGGCGTGCCCGAGGAAGCATAGCCTGCCGATTTTGATGAGAGCTGCGCGGTTGTGCCGGGCGTGCCCATCACCTCAGCCTGCATTTGCAGCGCTATGGTCTCTTCGGCGTTGGCGGTGATGTTGACCCCGCTTTGCCTTGGGAAGTGTTGCTGGAAGCTCTGACGGCCGGTTTGGGATGAATAGCCTTGCCTGTCTCCTAAGTGCCGCGCTTCATTGCCCGAGCTGTCGCCGCCTTGGTTTTTTTGCCCGTCTTGGCGGTTTTTGTTGTGCCCGTCCTTGTCGATGGTGCCTTTGTCATCGCGCAGCCCCTGGTAGCCTGCAGTCTGCCTTGTTTCGGGGCTCTGAGCGCTGCCTTTGCGGTCGGCTGCGGCCCGGTTGTTTTGGGAGGCCTGAGATTCGCCGGGCGCAGGGATCTGCGCGCGCGCCTGGGTGTCGCGTTTTGCCTCCTCTGCTCCTTGAGAATAAGCAGGGGGCACAATAGCGGTGACTATGCTGCCTGCAATTTCCATGGTTTACCCCGATCTTAGGTCGATTGCTTCTGAGGGACAATTAAGGTTATCTACCTTAAAATTTCGGCACCTAAGACCCCGTCTTTAGCGGCTGCAGGCCTGATTTGGCAGCAGGCGGCGCCCCCTTGGGATTGGGGCCTTGAAAGGTTAAAGGCGCACAAAGATAAGCGTCAAACTAAGATTTTGCAAAGAGCAAAAGCGCAGGATTGATTAAAATGCGCAGGAATGGGATTAAGCATGCCTCAGTCAGGGGCGCGGGCATAAAAATCGTCGACCTTCTCGTAAAAGTTGCGCACTGCCTTTTCAAAAATCTCAGGCTCGGTAAGATAGGGCAGATGGGCAGAATCGGCAAAGACAAAGCTCTCTTTGAGCTCGTCGTCGCCCTTACACAAAATATGGCTTAAAGATGCGGGCACCAGGACGTCTTTGGCCCCAAAGAGCAGCAATACAGGGATCTTAAGATGCGTAAGACAGGCTCTGACATCCGAGAAACTCATGGTCTGAATGCCGTTCATCAGCACTTCAAAGTCGATGTCCTCGGAGCTTTTGCGCAAGGAGGAGAGAAAATCGCTTTCGCCGCGCCGGTTTTGATTGGCGGCAATTTGGTACTTGATGAAAAAGTGCAAAAGGCGGTTGCAGCGGCGCGGGTTTAACATTTGCCTGCACTTTAAAATGAGATCCGAGCTCATGCCCGGCCACGTGGGATCCTGCAAGAACCTTGGGTTAGTGCAAATGGTCACAAGGGTGCGGATCTTTTGAGGCTGCAAAGAGGCACAGCTTAAGGCAAAGTGTCCGCCCATCGACCAGGCGATGACATCGCACTTTTGTGGCAGCGTTTGGTGCAAAAGATGCGCGGTCTCTTCTACAGAGGCCGAGTGCTTTTTTAAATGGGCGCTGCGCCCGTACCCTGGCAGATCGATAAGATAAACATCGCGCTCTTTGAACATGTCCGCCACCGGCAAAAGATAGCGGCTGTCGCAGCCCCAGCCGTGGATCAGGGCCAAAGGGGTGCCTTTGGGATCTCCGTATTTTAAAAACCCAAGCTTCGTTGTCACCGTTTCCATGTTTAGCACGCAAAACCCCGGGTTATTTTTGCCTGAGCATGGCACAAGAAAAAATGACAAGACTCAAAGCAAAAGCGCAGGGGGTTGCCATGCGCTTTAGGCATATTCGAAGATTATCCGATCTTGGTTTAAATATTATGGGCCTTGCGGTAGGCGATGATGTCTTCGATGGTGGTCACCGTCAGATCATGGAGCATGGCAAAGGCGCATATTCTGGGCAGCTTGGCCATTTCCCCGTCGGGGGCGCACAGTTCGCACAAAATGCCGATGGGCTTGAAGCCTGCCATGCGCGCCAGATCGACGCTGGCCTCGGTGTGGCCGTCGCGCACCAAGACGCCGCCTTTTTGGGCTACCAGGGGGAACATGTGCCCGGGGTGCACCAGATCATCGGGCACCGCCGCATCGTTGCAGATGGCCTGCACGGCTCTTAAGCGATCCGAGGCGGAGACGCCGGTGGTGACGCCGTGACGGGCATCGACGCTGATGGTAAAGGCCGTCCCGTAGGTTGAGGTATTGTGGGGCACCATCATGGGCAGCTGCAATTGGGCAGCCTTGTCCTGTTCGATGCACACGCAGATGATCCCCGAGCATTCGCGGATGGTAAAGGCCATCTGATCGCGGGTCATGGTCTCGGCGGCAAAAATCAGATCGCCTTCGTTTTCGCGATCTTCATTGTCAACCACCAAGATCCCTCTGCCTTTGCGCAGGGCAGTCAAAGCCGCTTCCACGCGCTCCTCTGCGGTAACGCCGAAGGGTTCGAGCAAACTTTTAGTCGTCATGTTTATCCTCAAATTAACCGTGAGCCATGCGCGATTGCTGCATGATCTTCTTCATGGCGGAGACTGCTTCGTGCAAGCCGGTAAAGACGGCTCTGGCAATGATGCTGTGTCCGATATTAAGCTCGTGCATTTGGGGGATGGCGGCGATGGGGGCCACGTTTTGGTAATTCAGGCCGTGGCCCGAATTGATGATGAGGCCCACGGACGAGCCGTATTCGGCCATATCCCTGATGCGCGACAATTCTTCTTGGCGCAATGCCTCGGTTTGGGCATTGGCATAGGCGCCGGTGTGAAATTCTACTACGGGAGCCCCGACTCTGACGGCTTCGTCGACCTGCTCTTTAACAGGATCGATAAACAGCGATACCCGCGTGCCGACCTTGGAAAGCTTCTCGATCGCTTTTCCTATCTTGGCGCTTTCTGCGACCACATTGAGGCCGCCTTCGGTGGTTACTTCCTCGCGCTTTTCGGGGACAAAGCAGGCTGCCTGCGGGGCTAAGGCATAGGCGATGGCTGCAATCTCGTCGGTGACGGCCATTTCCAAGTTAAGCTTGGTTTGAATGGTTTCCCTTAAGATGCGCACGTCGCGATCGGCGATATGGCGGCGATCTTCTCTTAAGTGGGCAGTGATGCTGTCGGCCCCCGCCAGTTCGCAGATGGCTGCTGCTGCCACGGGATCAGGGCAGGTGCCGCCGCGCGCGTTGCGGATGGTGGCCACATGATCGATGTTGACGCCTAAGTAAATGTCTTGCATTGATTGATTCCTAAGTCCTCACATGACTGTTTTATTGTAGGTCAGAAGAACAAAGCCGGCCTTTAACTGATAAAACTTTGCAACTTATTGCTCATCGCTTAAGGCGGCGGGCGCCTTCATGAAGGCAATGATGACAAAGGCCCCGGCCATGGCGGGCAGGGTGGTGATCATCATGCCGTATTTTAAGTGGGTCAAATCCCCGGCCAGGCCTGTGATGACCGATAAAATATAGCCCAAGCCGAAGGTAAAACCGAGCATCATGGAAGCTGCGAAGGCTGCCTGATTGGACAAGAGCTTTTGTGCCCACAAGATCCCGCCCGGGGTGGAGCCGTACAAGCCTGCCCCGGTGATAAAGAGCAGGGTCAGCGACCAAACATCGACCCCTGCGTTTTGGTAAAAGAAAAACAGTCCGACCAGACCTAAAACAAAGGAACACAAAATCAAAGACTTCTCGCCAAACCGATCGGTCAGGGATCCTGCAATCAGGCCTCCGACCACGGTGCCCAACAGCAGGATCATGAGGGCCAGGGCGCTTTGCACCGTCGAAAAGCCGTGATCGGTCAAAAGCATGGGCAAAAAGACCACCAAGGAGCAATAGCACCAAGATCTTAAGGCAAAGGCCGTGTTGAGCATCAAAAAGGGGCGCGATTTGAATATCGCCGAGATCTTGGGCAGAGCCTTGACGGCGGTGACGTCGATGGTGGCCACGTGCAGGTTTCTTAGATAAAACAGCACGGCGATGATGACGGCAGGCACCGACAAAAGGAGCAGATGCCGATCCGAGAATCTGTCCACAAAAGCTGCGATCGCCAAAGGAGCCAGCGAAAAGCCCAAGTTGCCTCCTGCAATGAAGATGGATGTGCACAGGGCCCGTCTGCGTTTGATGCTCACAAAGTAGACCACCGAGGCTGCGATGGGGTGGAAGGCCGAGGCTGCCACGCCTGCAATCAAAATGATGAGCATCAGCGCATAAATGTTGTCTGCAAGGCCGATGGCGCAGGCAAACACGGCCTCCACGGCAATGGAGATGGGCACCAGATAGTTTAAATTGTGCCGGTCGGCCCACAGTCCGACGGGAGGCTGCAAAAAGTTGGTGCTCACCGAGAATACCATGAACAAGGCGGCGCTTTGGGAGTAGGAGATGCCGTAGCGCACGGCCAGGATGGGCAGCAGGACGGGCAGCACGTTGCAAAAAAAGTCTGACGAAAAGTGCCCGGCAGACATCAGCCCCACGTTAAAAGCCGACGGCACGGGTTTGTTCTTGGCGCGGTTGAGTGCAAACATAAAAGACCTTGCTTAAGCTTGGGATTGCTCTTCTTTTTCTTCTTTTTGGCGTGCGATTTGGGCAATTTGCTCTTTGGCAAAGGAGTATTGCTTGCGGCAGTGTTCGCAATTGAAGGTTGTGACCTCTTCTTTTTGCAAATCCTCAAGCACTTGCTTTGACAAGGATTTTAATACCTCAAGGCAGCGCTCGCGACTGCAATTGCATTTGAAGGCGACGCTTTGTGGCTCAAAGGTGCGCACGCTCTCGCGCCCGTAAAGGCGGCGCAATGCCTCGTACAGATCGATGCTTTGCATCTCCTTTGCCGTCAGGGTATGGGCCAGGGTCAAAAGATGTTCAAGCGAGTTTTGATTGTCATCAATGTCAGAGACAATCTGCAGCATCAAAGCCGTAACAGATCTGTCGGCCCCTTCCACAATCACAAAGCGGGTGGGCAGCTGCTCTGATTGGTAAAAGTACTCTTCCAAAGAAGAGGCCACCCCCAGCTTTGACACGGGCACTACCCCCTGCCATCTTGTGTCATTTTGGCTGAAGATGCTCAAAACCAATACGGCATCCCCCGGGCACAGCTTTTCAAAGGGCAGATCGTCTTGTGCCTCCTCGCGCAGGGCGGCCGAGCCGTAAAAGCTGAGATCCTCGTTGACGTTTATCAAAGCGTAATCGAGGGGGCCGCTGTCTGATTTTAGCTGCAGCATCACCTTGGAGCGATCTTTGACAGGGGCTGCGGTCAAGAGGGCCGCGGCGGCCATTTCGCACAGCAATGATTTGATGCATGAGGGGTAGGAGTGGTTTTCAAACAAAGAATTTGTGCTGTGCTTTAAAGACAAGATCTCCCCTTTGACGCCGTGATTGTCAAAGATAAAACGGATGATCTTATCGTCGGTTTGAAAGTCGTTACCTGCGCTCATGACAGCTCCTTGCTAAAAATTACTCTGCTTGAGGGCAACTAAGGCGCGCCGCTCCTTCTTGTTGGGCTTGTTTTGCGGATGCGGGGCGGTGAGGGCATTTAATTTCATCAGTCTGACGGCCTCCTCGCGCTTTTGTATGCTCTCAGGCGTCTCTTCGTAGAGGGTTTGGGCAACGGGAGCGGGGCCGCGCACGTCGCTTAAGGCTTTGACCACCACTTCGCGCCTGATGCCTCCCTGCAACAGCGTGATGATTGCCCCGACTTCGACTAATCTTGAGGGCTTGGCGTGCTCGCGGTTGTAATCGACCTTGCCGCCTTCGATCATCTGCCTGCTGATGCTGCGCGTCTTGTAAAAGCGGGCGGCCCACAACCATTTGTCAAGGCGCACCGCATCGCTCTTTTTAAGTTCCATTAAAACCCTTTGCAACTTCGTGTCAGGACCGCTATTTTATCAACTATTGAGAGCTTTTAAGCGTCAAGCTTTAAATTTAAAAAGATCCCGGCAAAGCCCGGGGGTTGAGGCAAAATTTTGGGCAAGAGCGCCAATCCTCAAAACACTCGGCAGGATCTTCAGGCGCAATTTTTACAAACCATGACAATCGAGCATAAACGCGGATAACTATGATGGATTTGAGCGCATTGCAAAAGCCGGTGCCGCAAGTTTTGCGCCGGGAGAGGTTTCAGGCCTCGCGCATCTTCACGGTCGAGAAGATGGATCTCAAGTTTGCCAACGGCACGCAGGTTCAATACGAGAAAATCGCAGGCGGCCGCGGGGCGGTGATGGCCATTCCCTTTGACGGCACCCATTTTTACCTGTCCGTCGAGTACGCAGGCGGCATCGAGGAGTATGCTTTGGGATTGGTCAAAGGCAAGCTTGACCCCGGGGAGACTCCGGATATTGCCGTCAATCGCGAGCTGCAAGAAGAAATAGGCTATGGCAGCTCCAAGATCACCCTCTTGCGCAGCTTCGTGACGGTGGCCCCCGGGATGCTGGAGCTTTGCATGCACTTTTTCTTGTGCGAAGATTTGTATGAGTGCCGCAAAGAAGGAGACGAGCCCGAGCCTGTCTGCCTGGTCAAAGCCACCGCAGATGAAGCAAGAGATCTGGTGTTCAATCCCGATTCGCCCTTAAAGGAGGCTCGCTGCATCGCGGCCTTGTCCCTGGCTTTGCATCATATAGGGGCAATCTGAGCGCAAACTTGTCAAAATGGCTTAAAATTTTTTCATAAACTGCCGCCTTGGGCCTATAAATGCCGCATAATAGGCAGATTATTTTTTAGTACCCGCATTGCCGCAAATTTAGCGCATGAATGCGGCATTTGACACCCTGGAGTGATGCCTTATGCAACATTTGCTGACAGGTTTTGAATTTTCGCAAGATGAGTACCTGTCCATTTTGGACCTGGCCTCGGCCATGAAAAAAGATCCCTCAGCTTACACCGACGCCTTAAAAGGCTGCGCGGCTGCCATCATGATGGAAAAGCCTTCTTTGCGCACCCGCACCACCTTTGAGATCGCTTTGTACCGTTTGGGCGCTCACGGGGTGTATTTGGATCTGAAAAACGGCGATCTGGGCAAAAGAGAGTCGATCCCCGATTATGCGCGCAATCTGTCGCGCTGGACCGACTGCCTGATAGGCCGCGTCTTTTTGCAGCAAACCTTAGAAGAGCTGGCAGCCACAGGCTCGGTGCCGGTCATCAATGCCCTCTCCGACCTGTATCACCCGGCTCAGGCCATGGCCGATTATCTGACCTTGCGCGAGCATCTTGGGTATTTGCAGGGGGCTTGCCTGGCCTATCTTGGCGATGGCAACAATGTGGCCAACTCGCTTTTGGTGGCAGGCTCCATTTTGGGGGTTAACGTCACCTGTTTTTGCCCCTTGGGCTACGGCCCTGACGTGCAGATCTTCAACAAGGCATCGGAGATTGCCAAGAAGAACGGCTGCACTTTGGAGGTGAAGAGCGATCCTTCCCAAATGGCGGGCTTTGATGCGATTTATACTGACACTTGGGTGTCAATGGGGGATAATACTCCTTTGGATCAGGTCAAAAAGATCTTTATGCCTTATCAGATTAACGAGGCCTTGGCAGCTCAGTCCGGAGCCAAGCTGGTCCTGCACTGCCTGCCTGCCCACCGCGGCTATGAGATCACCGACGAAGTCATGGACGGACCGCTGTCGGCTGTTTACGATGAGGCAGAGAATCGTCTGCATATCCATATGGCGTTGTTAGCCAAGCTCATTAAAGCAAGAGGATAAGAGCAAATGTTAAAGCATGAGAATAAGCAGTATAAGAGGGTTGTGCTGGCCTATTCGGGCGGTCTGGATACCTCCACCATCGTGCCGTGGCTGAAGGAAAACTACGGGTGCGAGGTGGTTTGCTTCGTAGCCGATGTCGGTCAGGAGCGCGAAGATCTCGAGGGCATCGAGCAAAAGGCTTTGCAGTCGGGGGCCGTCAAGTGCGTCATCAAAGATCTGCGCGAAGAGTTTGTGCGCGATTACGTCTTTGAGACCTTCAAGACCGGCGCCATTTATGAAGGCGAGTATTTGCTGGGCACCGCCATCGCCCGTCCCATCATCGCCAAGGCCATGGTTGAGGTTGCCTTGGAAGAGGGTGCCGATGCCGTAGCCCACGGCGCCACCGGCAAGGGCAACGATCAGGTTCGCTTCGAGTCGGCCGTGGCTGCCTTAGCCCCGCACCTTGACGTGATTGTGCCCTGGAGAGTTTGGGATCTGCAATCGCGCGAGGAGCTTTTGGCTTATCTTCAGGAGCGCAACATCCCTTGCAAGGCTTCCTTGAAGAAGATTTACAGCCGCGATGCCAATGCCCTGCACATCTCCACCGAAGGCGGCGAGCTTGAAGACACCCGCAACGAAGCCTCCGAGAACGTCTGGGTATGGACCGCCGATCCTCAAAAGGCTCCCGATGAGCCCGAGTGCTTCGAGCTTACCGTCAAAGGAGGCGTTGTCACCGAGATCAACGGCGAGGCTTTATCGCCCTTCACCGTTTTGGACAGATTAAACGCCATCGGTGCCAAGCACGGCGTCGGCCGCATCGACATCACCGAGAATCGTCTGGTGGGCATGAAGTCCCGCGGCTGCTACGAGACCCCGGGCGGCACCATCATTTACAAGGCTCTGCGCGCCGTCGAGCAGCTGGTCTTTGACAAGAACACCCGCATCTTCCGCGATCATCTGGCCGTCGAGTTTGCCCAATTGGTCTATGACGGGCGCTGGTTCACCAGGCTGCGCGAGATCTTGCAGGCTGCAGCCGACGAAGCTGCCAAGGACGTCAACGGCAAGGTTAAGGTAAGACTCTACAAGGGCAATATCGATGTCGTCAGCAAGGACAGCCCCAACAGCCTGTTTAACTTTGACTTTGTAACCTTTGGCGCCGATGAGGTTTACGATCAGGGCGATGCCACGGGCTTTATCCGCCTGTACTCGCTGCCGGCCCGCATCAGGGCTTTGAACGCACAAAATCGTGCCGAATAATCAATTAGGTTGAGTTGTTATTAAAGCTCGGGCTTGCTCCCGGGCTTTTCGTGTTTATAAAGGGGGGTATGTATGGCATTATGGGGCGGCAGATTCAGAAGCGGTCCTGACGAGCGCTTCAAGCATTTCAACGATTCGCTGCGCTTTGACTATCGCATGGCACAAGAAGACATCGAAGGCTCCAAAGCCTGGGCCGATGCCATTGCCAAGGCAGGCGTTTTGACCGAAGATGAAAACGAGAAACTTCAGCAGGCTTTAACCGAGCTTTTATCCGAGGTTAGTGCCGATCTTGAGGCCGTGGCCTCGGCTGGCGATGAAGATATCCACTCGTACGTGGAGCGCAGGCTCATCGAAAAGGTCGGGGACTTGGGCAAAA
This sequence comes from uncultured Enterobacterales bacterium, assembly GCA_964651505.1. GTDB lineage: Bacteria > Pseudomonadota > Gammaproteobacteria > Enterobacterales > Succinivibrionaceae > Avisuccinivibrio_A. The sequence goes on along the minus strand of CAZYXT010000022.1, from coordinate 10,626 downwards.
AGCTGCACACCGGGCGCAGCCGCAACGATCAGGTGGCTCTTGATTTGAAGCTGTGGTGCCGCAATGCCGGCATCGAGATCTTAAAGGCCCTGACCTGCTTGCAAAAGGCTCTCGTGCAGACCTCCAAGCGTTATCAAGGCCAGATCTTCCCCGGGTACACCCACCTGCAAAGGGCCCAGCCCGTCACCTTTGCTCACTATCTTTTGTCCTATGTGCAGATGTTTGAGCGCGATTATCAAAGGCTTAAAAATGCCCTCTCTTTGATGGCAACCTGTCCTTTGGGCTCGGCTGCCCTGTCCGGCACCGCCTATCCTGTCGACCGTCACTCTTTGGCCCAAAGCCTGGGTTTTGAGGCCCCCACCGCCAACAGCCTTGATGCCGTCTCCGATCGCGATCATGTCATGGAGATTTTGTCATGCGCTTCCATCAGCATGGTGCATCTGTCCAGATTGAGCGAAGATCTCATCATCTACAACAGCGGCGAGGCAGGATTCATCGAGCTTTCCGACAAGGTAACCTCAGGCTCCTCTTTGATGCCCCAAAAGAAAAACCCCGATGCCCTCGAGCTTATCCGCGGCAAGTGCGGGCGCGTGATCGGAGCCTTAACCGGCATGCTGACCACCATGAAGGCTTTGCCCATGGCCTATGACAAAGATCTGCAAGAGGACAAGGAGCGCCTGTTTGATGCCGTCGATACCTGGCATGAGTGCCTGGACATGGCGGCCTTGTGCTTTGAGGACTTCAAGCTTAAAGAAACCAAGGTTGAGGCGGCCGCCAAGGGCGGGTACTCCAATGCCACCGAGCTTGCCGATTATCTTGTCAAAAAGGGCATTCCTTTCAGGCAGGCCCATGAGATCGCGGGGCAGACTGTGCTCTATGCCATCTCAAAGAACAAGCCTTTAGAGGATCTGACAGTCGACGAGTTTGAGCAATTTTCCCCCATCATCGGCGGGGATGTGTACGAGTGCTTAACCTTGCAGAGCATTTTGGAAAAGCGCAACGTCAAAGGCGGCAGTGCCCCTGCCCAAAGCGCCAAGGAAATTGAGTTTATGGAGCAGATCTTGGCATCTCGCATGCAGCAGTGATCTTTTTATCCTCTCATTGATTTTCCAAGACAAAAGCAGGCTTGCGATAAAGCCTGCTTTGAAGTGCAATCAATCTTTGCTGCCAATAACTTACAAGATCCCGGTAATGGCCAGGGTCAGCACATAACCTCCTGCCACCAGCCAAATGTAGATTAAAAAAGCCAGGTAAAAAGGCTTGGCACCTGCCGCTTTAAACTTGTCAAAACTCGTATCGACGCCCAGAGCGGTCATGGCCATGGTCAGCATAAAGGTATCGATGTTCTCGATGAGGCCGTTTAAAGGAATATCTTTGACGCTTTGTGCATCGAAGATGCCTTGCAGCAGGGTGTTGACGCAGATGATGCCGATGAAGCAGAAGGCAAACCAGGGAATGGTGACCTTGTTTTTGACTCTCTTGCCGTCAATTGCCGCGCTTTGGCGATACTTGGCCAAAATAAGGCTCATGACCACCAAAACGGGGGCCAGCATCATCACGCGGATCATCTTGGTGATGGTGGCCGTGCCCGCGATGCCCAAGCCGTCGGCAGGATCCATGGCATTGCCGGCGCCTGCCACGTGGGCAACTTCATGCAGCGTGGCGCCCGTGTAGATGGCCGCGCCGCGATCGCCTAACAGATCCATCAGGCCCATGCGGTACATGATGGGGTAGAGGAACATGGAGATGGTGCCGAACACCACCACGGTGGAAACGGCAATGGCGGTCTTGTGTCCCTCGCAGCGCACGATGGGCTCGGCGCCCAGCACCGCCGCCGCGCCGCAAATGGCAGAGCCCGTGGAGGTCATGATGGCAGTGTCGCGGTCAAGTTTGATGAGCCTGCCGAAGACCAACCCCAGACCCAGGGTGCCCGTGACGATGATAAAGTCGATGAAGACGGCAGGCAGTCCCACCGCTTCCACATCGCTTAAAGTCAGGCGAAAGCCGTAGAGCACAATGCCGCAGCGCAAGATCTGCTTGGTGCAAAACTTGATGCCGGGCCGCCACTCTTTTGGCAGTTTGGTTGAGAGCGTGTTGGCATAGACCATGCCCAATAAGATCCCCACGATCAGGGGACTTAAGGAGAGCGACTTTACAACTTCAAAGGAGCTGATGTAAAAAGCGGCCAGCGAGAATAAGGCGATTAAGAGCAGGCCGTGAATGGTATTGGCTCTGTGTTCCTTGTCAAACATATCGCACCTCGATTATTTAAGCACCTGTAGCTTAAAAGATCACGGGGGCGGTGACTATTGACATTTTTTCATGCCTTATAACCAATAGTTATAGCTGCCCGGCATCAACCCGCAGCCTGCCCCTCTTCTTGTACTTTTTGGGCATAGAGCAAAAAGAGACGCTGCGCCATTTCTTCGTCGGAGGCATTGCTCTTAAATCCGTACAGATTTGACACGGCCTTGTCGTTGGAGAGGTGGGCCTTTTTGAGCTCTAAAGGCATGGTCAAAGGGTCATACAGATCTGCAAGCGTGCTCCCGGGGTAAAGCTTTCTTGCCTCAAGAATGGCCAGGGCAGTTTTTGCTATCTGCTCTTTATCATCGGGCGTGATTTGCGGCCACACAAAATTGTTATAGACGATGGAGTTGGAGTAGCGGTAGTCTGCTTTTAATCTGCCGCATACAGTTCTTACCCAAGCCATATGGACCGAAGAGAGCAAGATCCCCAAATGATAAAGATCTATGTTGGAAATGGTAAAGCAGGCATTTGAACATACCGTATCGGCCCCGACATAGCCTATGGGTATGTAGTTGCGCCGTTCAGAGGATACAACGGGAATGAGCAGATAATCATTTTGAGGCTGTCTTTCAGAGGCAAAGAGGTATGGGTATTCAGCCATGGCGCAAGCCTGCTTTTGTTTGCTGTCGAGTCTGAACTTGCGGCAGTTATTTATGCGCTCGGTTAAGATTTTGGATTTTCTGATGACGGATGGATCTTTGCCTTTAAACCACAAGCAATATCTGATGTTATTGTTGATAAAGTCATCGGCGCTGACGAACCTTTTGATATAAGATTCAGCCTGCGGAGTCTCTTCAATCAGCTGCTCTCTTTGCTCTTCATCTAAGATCAAAAAACCGCCCTCCCTCGGCTCGCTGCCATAAATCATCTCAGGCACATCGCAGATAGGCTTGAGCCTCTTTTTTATAAAGATGGCGGGTGCTTCCAAAAGATAGGGGTTGATCATTTTTACCTCAAGCCTGTCCCCTGCGGAGGTAAAAATGGTCTTGCTGCGCGACTTGCTTTGACCGAAGCTGAACCCTGCGATAATTACATAAACCGAAGCTCCGTGCAGCGAGTCGCTAGTCCATTTAAAAGTGCGCCATGCAAAATCAATTTGCAGGCTGTATTTGGAGAAGAGCTCTTGCCATACGCTTAAAACCTGCTCTCCTTGGCACAGGGAATTTGTTGATACAAAAGCACATTTGCAGGCTGAATTTTGGATAAATTCTGCTGCTTTGTCATACCAGCCTGCCACATAATCAAGATTTTTGGCTTTAAATAGGGCTGACAGCTCTTCTTTTTGGGCGTCGGTCTGCAACTTGTATCCCACAAAGGGAGGATTGCTCATGATGTAATGGAGTTCATCTTTGGGGCAGATCTCCTCCCAATCAAGCTTCAGGGCATTGCCCTCGACTATCTTGGCTTGGGTTCTAAGCGGCAAATAATCTATCTTTTGGGTCAAAATGGCATTTGACTCCTCGAGCATTTGCGCCTCTGCGATCCACAGGGCGGTCTTGGCAACCGCGACGGCAAAGTCATTAATCTCAATGCCGTAAAATTGAGAGATGGTCACCTTTACCGAATCTTCGATAAAAAGATCTCCTGAGCCGCTTAAGAGAGCCAATACCTTATTCTCCAAACGCCTCAACGACAAAAAGGTCTCGGTCAGGAAATTGCCTGAGCCGCAAGCAGGATCCAAAAATTTAAGTCCGGCAAGCTTGTTTTGAAAGGCGCGAAGCAATTTTATGTGGCTTTGATAGAGGCCGGTTTTTGCCCCGGTCTTTAAATTGGCGCGCTTCTTGTCGGATGCAAAGATCTTTTTTTCGATGTCTTCAAATTCCCGATTTAATTCATCAAGGAATAAAGGATCTATCAGTTTATGAATGTTCTCGATAGACGTGAAATGCATGCCCCCCTGCCGCCTGGTTTCAGGATTTAAGGTACTCTCAAAGATGGCGCCGAATATGGTTGGGCTGATCTTGCTCCAGTTAAAATCTTCGCTTGCTTTGTGTGCCAGCACATCCTTAATGTCTTGGGTAAAATTTGGTATCTCAATTTTTGTTTTGGCAAACAATCCGCCATCCACATAAGGAAATGCGGCCAATTCATCAATCAGATAAGGATCTCTTTTATCATAGGGGGTGTTTAAAACCTCAAAGAGCTCGATGATTGCTTTTCTTAAATCCCGTGGCTCTCTTGATGACAGATAATCGCAAAATTGATTGGGCCTAAACAGGTCCGAGTCTTCTGCATAAAGGCAAAACACCAGGCGCACGCACAGGATATTGAGCGATTTTAAGGAAAATTGATCTTGAGGATTTAAATACTCTTTATGGATGGCGTCATAGATTTTGCCGACGAGCTCTCCTGCTTGCACAGATACGGATATCTGCTTTTTAAGATGAACCTCATTTAAGCCTGTGAGGAAGCTGAGCCTTGAGTATTCCTCAGGCAAATCTTCAAGCAGGATATGGAAGGGCTCTGCATGAGGATATTCTTCGTCATAAACGAGAAATTCTTTGAAATTGCACACCACTATGAAGCGGGGCATCAGGCTTAAGGGCAGCTCTTTGGCATAGCGCCGTGCCTGCTCGTAAGGAGTGCACAAAGTGCCGTCAGACTGCTTGGCAGCTTTGTTTAAATCGACATTTAAACTTTTTTGCTCAATTAAGACTTTGGTATCAGGTATGTAGGCGTCGATATAGCTTGTATGGGACAGCTGTACTTTTTTTTCAAATTCGATCGCGTCGACGATGTTTTCGATGCCGTAAACTGATCTGAGCAAATCAAACCAAAAGGCTTGAGTCTCCTGTTTTTCATCACCGCGCCCTTGCCAGCGTGCTGCAAATTGAGCGGCTCGGGTTTTTTCAGTGCTTGCCATTTTATTTAACCTGTTGTCTTACGCTCAGTTAGCCGCCCCATGATAGCACAGCGCCAATGCCTAAGAATGCGGCGCCTTGTCTGTCCTTCTGCCCGGGTCGCAGGCAACAAATGCCGGTTCAAGATGAATGCGCCTTGGGCTTGAGCAGGCTTTGCTGCAAGAAAAAGAAGAAGCGCTCGGAGAGGGGCGAGAGAGGGCCTTGCGCGCTGACCACGCTGAAATTGCGCTCAAAGTTTACCCCTTCAAGCTCTATCTTTTTAAGCTCCCCGCGCCTAAGCTCCTCTGCCACCGCATATTGCGAGACGATGCCTGCGGCATCGGAGTGCTGCAAAAAGCGCTTGATGGCCTCGGTGGAGCCCAAGAACAGCTTTATTTTAAAGTCAGATAACTTCTCATTGTGCTCCTCGAGGATCTGACGGATGGCATCCAAGGTGCCCGAGCCGTGCTCGCGCAAGACCAAGGGCACGCGCTTGAGCTCCTCCACGGTCAGAGTGTGTTTAAGCTGGGTCTCTTTGCCGCAGCAAAGCACGAGTCTGTCCTTTAAAAAGGGGGTGACATGCAGGTTGGGCGCATGATTGACGTTTTCGACCATGCCCAAGTCGATGATCTGTTCGCAGACGGCCTGCTCGATGGTGACCGAGTTGCCGTTTAACAGCGAAAGCTCGATGTGCGGATACAAAGAGGCAAAGTCGGCCAAGATCCCGGGCAGGACATATTGGGAAATCGAGGTGCTTGCGCCCAAGCGCAGCTTGCCGGCCTCCTGTCCTTTGAACTGATTGATGGCATAGTTGAGATCTTCGTAATCCTTCAAAATCACCCGGCATTTATCGAGCATGATCTTGCCTGCCACCGTCAAGGAGATCTTCTGCCCGTTGCGCTCAAACAGCCTGACCCCTAAGTCAGATTCAAGCTTGTTGATGTGCTTGGTGACGGCAGGCTGGGATATGAAAAGCTCTTTTGATGCTTTGGTAAAGCTTAAATTTTGGGCGGCGGCGCAAAACACCCTTAATCTGACGTCATTCACCTCGCGTCCTCCTGCGGCGTTTTGCCCCGATCAGGGCGGAGAGCTTAAAATCATCGGGACGCTGCAATTTGCGCACCCACTTGGGCTGCCTGCGTTTTTTGGCTCCTTTCAAAGAAGGCGATGCAGGATCTGAAGATTTTGGCCGATCCTGCATTGCATCGCCGTTACACTCTGAAGGAGAATCGAATTTATGGGGAGTTGAAGTTTTCACCGCAAGTAGATCAGATCCATCTCCCATCGGATCTTCAGCCTGCTTTTGAGGCGAAAACTTCAAATCTTGAGAATAGATATCCTCATCCCCTGCCTGATGAGACAGGGGATCGGAGGATAAGTTGCTGCCGCTAAGATCCGAGCCTGCTGCGGTACAGGCTTTGTCGGATCTGCCTTGGCAGGTGCTGTGCTTTTTATCCTGCATGCGCTCATCAAAAGATGCGCGCTTCAAGTGCGAAGGCCTAGCCTCAGGCTTTGCATCTGATTGTGCGGCCGTTTGTGCATCGCCGTCAGCCTTTGAAGCTTGGGGGCGCTCATCCTGATCCTGTTTGGGCTCGCCTTCCTTGCAAAAATCGTCAATGACATTTAGATCATCGAGGTTCTCGATGGGGGTGCCATGGGCGGTGTAAAGCTTGGCCGCCTTGCCAAAAGATCTGACAAAGGATAACAGCTCGGGGGTTGCTCCCGTGCACAAGGTCAGATTGACTCCGCCGTCTTCGCGATCTTCTAAGATCTGATTTGACGAGAAGATCCTTTCTCTGACGTAGTCCGAAGGTGCTCCCGGGGCAAAACGGATCTGATAGGTCCGAGGCTCGTGCCAGGGCAGGCCGAAATTGCCATCTTCGTTAACCTTAATCTTGCTTTCAAACTTCCATAAGGTCTCATCGACGCTTAAGATGCGGTGCAAGGCCAGATGCACTTCATGGCGCAAGCTCAAATCTTCATTTAAGATCCCGCCGAACACATAGATGGTGCCCGACATGGTCAGGATCTGCCTGGGGGCAAACAGGTGCTCCTTGGGATCGGTGCGGCCTGCTGCCTGATAGGCCAGCTTTAAAACCCCAAGGTGCCCTGCTGCATCGGATATCTGCCTGAGCTTTTGATAATGGGGGCGGTAATCGATGAAGCCCTTTTGGTAAAAGCCCATGATCTTGGGGCAGTTTTCCTTTAAAAATGGATTGTTGCGATCCGAGGCCATCAGCATGAACTGAAACAAGGTGTTTTCAACGCTCTCTCTGACCTCGGGGGGCAGATAGGGGCCTGCGATCTCCACGCACAAATTTAAATAGCGCAGCTCCTCGCTGTTGATGGGCTGTCTGATATTGCGCATTTGCCGCAAGGGTCTTAACTGATAGCAGTTGCGCCCGTCAATGCGATCGCGCTTAAAACTGTCAAAACCTACCACCGACTCGATTTCGTCTGCCATGCGTGCTACCGTTTGCAAGGAGCAATCAAGTTTTTGTCCAAGCTCCTGCTGGCTCAAGTAGCCGCCTGAGCCCAAGAGCGACAAGAAAAAGCGCAGCACTTTATTGTTCGAACTGCCGGCGCTCATCGGTTTGCATGCATCGCTCATAACTGCTCCTAAATAGCATTGGCAGACTGTACAGCGCGCAAAATCTGCACAATGCCGCGGGTAGAAATCACGTGATGACAGCTTCAAGCTCATCATCTGGGGTCAGTATAACCGGCGCAACTTCCGTCTCATGGAAGTAAAATCGCTATTTATGTGATCATAATCACACTTTTGGCAGTCAATTAAAATGTGATTAAGATCACATAATTTGCGCAAAAGCACTTTCTATGCGGGCTGTAGAAAGACAGATGCCTGCCAAAAATTGGCGGTGACGCAGGTTATCATCAGGGCAGAAGATCCCGGGCTGCAAAATGCCCGGTTATGAAGGACGCAGGCGGCAAAAAGCCCGGGGCGGGCACATCAGCCAATCCCGGTGGAGCCGAAGCCTCCCTCGCTGCGGGAACTCTCGTCAAACTTGCCGACCACATTAAACTTTGCTTTAAGCACGGGCACAATCAGCATTTGGGCAATGCGATCTCCTGCTTTGATTAAAAAATCCTCGTTTGAGCGGTTCCACAGCGGCACCATCAGCTCTCCTTGGTAGTCAGAGTCGATGATCCCCACCAGGTTGCCAAGCACTATGCCGTGCTTGAAGCCCAGGCCCGAGCGCGGCACCACCATGGCACAGACATTTGGATCTTTTAAATGGATGGCAATGCCCGTGGGGCACAGCAGGCTCTCCCCTGCCTTTAGCAGGGTATCTTCTTGCACCATGGCTCTCAGATCCAAGCCTGCCGAGCCTGCGGTGGCATAAGAGGGCAGGTCAAAGAGGCCTTCGAGCCTCTTGTCCAAAATTTTAAGGCCGCATTCCATCATTCGGAGCTCTTTTTGAAGATTTCAAAGATCAGGCTTATCAGATCTTGGGCAATGACGGTCTTGGGAGCGCGGTTAAAGGATTTGACGCACCCGTCTTTGTCAAAGACTTCGACCTGATTAAAGTCGCTGTTAAACCCGCTGTCCGTTGAGGAGACGTCATTGAGCACGATCAGGTCAAGGTTCTTGCGCACCAGCTTCTCTTTGGCATGCTCCTGCCCGTTGCTGGTTTCGGCGGCAAAGCCCACCGTGAAGGGACGGTTTTCCTGCAAATGGCCCACGCAGGAGATGATGTCCTCGTTTTTGATCAAGGTTAAGGTTAAGGAGTCGCCTTGTTCTTCCTTGGTGAGCTTGTGATCGTAAACATAGGCCAGCTTGTAGTCGGATACGGCCGCACAGCCGATGACGATCTGGCAATGTTGCGCTTCCTGCTTGACGGCGGTCAGCATGTCATCGCAGCTTTTGACGCTGATGCGGCGCACGCCGTCAGGGCACTCCAAGGCAACAGGTCCTGAGATCAAGGTGACATCGGCGCCTTGGGCTTTGGCTGCGGCGGCCAAGGCATAACCCATTTTGCCTGAGCTGCGGTTGGTGATGACACGCACGGGATCGATGGGCTCCTCGGTGGGACCTGCGGTGATCAAAACCCTGATGCCTGCACCGCGGGCCTTGGGCAAAAGCTTGGTCTGGGTCAGAGCAGGCGGCTCGGGGGGCGATGGCAGGAAGGTGTAGCCCTTAAAGCCGATGCCATCCTTGCCGTTTAACAGGGCAATCACGAAGGCCAAGATCTCCTCAGGAGAGCGCATGCGCCCCGCTCCCTGCTCGCCGCAGGCCAGATCTCCTTCATCGGGGGCGATGATCAGAAAGCCTCTTTGCTTTAAAACCTCAAGGTTGTGCTGCGTGGCGGGATTGGCATACATGCGGCTGTTCATGGCAGGGGCGATGACGGTGCGGCAGGGGGCGGCCAATACCGAGGCCGTCAGCATGTTGTCGGCCATGCCTGATGCCAATTTGGCGATGGTCTGGGCCGAAGCCGGGGCGATGACGATCAAGTCGGCGTCGCCGCTTAAGTTGATGTGATCAAGCGCGCCGCCCTCTTCAAAGATATCGGTGTAAACTTTATGGCCGCTTAAAGCCTCAAAGGCAGTTTTGCCCACGATCTTCCCGGCCGATTCGGTGAGGGCAACGTGCACGTCTGCGCCCTGCTTTTTCAAAAGGCGCAGCAGCTCACAAGATTTATAGGCGGCAATGGAGCCTGTAACCCCCAAAATAATTTTGCGATGCTCTAACTGCATATTCGTACTCCGTTCTTGCGTTGAAGACGCGCCTTAGGTGCAAGGCCGTCTTGATCGGTTTAAGGCTGAGACATGATAAGGCCCGCGTGTCATTTTTACTCTATAGGCAGAAGGCTCAAATGGCTCTGTTTATCTGCAATTTTTTGGGCTCCCATCACGTTTTTGAACTCGGGACATGATTTTATCGCATGATCTTTGCTGCAGGCTTAAACAAAGCAATGCCGGGCCGTGCGGTTACTCAGACCGTCTTAAGGTCATTGAGACCTGCTGAGAGTCGTACAATGAGGCATATTCATCATGGCTTAGCACAGTATCGAATAACCCGACTTTTTCTCCTTCGTGCTTGCTTTGCAGACCTGTATAAGACAGGCTTGCGTCTTCATAACGTTTAAATTTGTAGACCGCATCATTCATGAGGGGGACATTAAACACATTCAGCTCGCACAACAGCTCAAAGTCGCTGACATTCATGCCCGTCACTTTTTTAAATAATTCGCTTCAAGGCCGCCGTGCCGGTTTCTTCTTTGATCTTTGAGGATCACTCTTGGCCTGCTCTTGCCCGGCGCGCGGCATTGTCGGGCTTTGGGTTCTGCCTCAAGTGCAATACACCGGGGGAATTTTATGGCGGAATTATCTATATGTTTAAGATCACATTTTTGCCTGCCTCGTTTTCATGAGGCAGTCTTCCGGCGCTCCTTTTCACTACGCGGTCAGCAAACCTGCTTCCCGTCTCTCCCGCCTCACGTTTTTGACGCGGAAT
>CAZYXT010000021.1:0-26624 GCA_964651505.1 uncultured Enterobacterales bacterium | reverse complement strand
CGGCACTTCCTGATCGTCGCACCATTGCTCCATGCGGGCATAAGCCTCGGCGGCATCTAAGATTTTCCCCTCGTCGTCTTCAAGCTCAACTTTCCCGTGCCTTGCCATGTATTCGCATGCTGCATGCATATGTTGAGCGCTTTTAATTCCCGATGAGGCTTTGTCAAACTTAATTACAGTTTCGGGCGTCTTCCCGGCAATGCCTGAAGCCTTGGCCTTGGCGCTCAGTCCCGGCCTGACGTCAGGACTTTTTGAAGCAAAAAAATGCGCCCCCTTGATACGGCTGTCCAGTTTGACCACCCTGCCGCGACCTCGCTTAAAAATCTCTTCAGCCTTCAGCGGCGGCAATAAACGTTCGGCGGCCCCGGTCATCTGCCTTGCCTCTTATGGTCATAGCGATGGCGAGACGCATAAATCAATGACCACACTATTTTGCTGTGCTTGGCAATGATGCCGTTTATCTTGTCAGTCTCGCCCAGCAAAAACTTGATGAGCCGCCTGATGTTCTTCCCGTCTGTCACGTGCTTGGGGTCAAATTTGTTCATGCGTCTTGCTATCTGATTGACGTTGACGCCAATCATTCTTAGTTGGGCCGTGGAATCCTTTAACGCCTGCTCCTCGTACAAACTGAAGCTCGGTTCATTCTCCAGTGCCGTCATGACGAGCGAAACCAAAAATTGCTGCCGGCTTCGGCCATAGGCTGCCGCGGCCAAATCTATCTTCTGCAAATCTTCGGGGCTAAAGCGCAGGTAAACCCCCAAGCGGTGCTTTGGCACAGGTTTGAGGTCTGTCAGGCCGCTTGCTTGGTTTTGCTCAAGATAGTGTTTAAGAAGCAAGGCGGCAAGGGTCGCGGGCCTGAAGCCGTGTTTTCGGGCAAAACTGCACCATGCCTCATGCTGAGCACCAAGATCAATGTAAAGCCGTTGTCTTTTCGATGTCTCTGCCATATGTATTCAATTCCTTGACTGCGCTTGCGCTGTCGGACCGCACCACCGGTGCGACCGCCTTGGCGGTGTCCCGTGACCTTGTCACGCCCTCGGAGAGCAGGGGGCACTTGGGCAAAATGGTTGCCATTTTGCGATCAAGTGCCTATCCTGCACTCCCTAAAATTCACGCCAAAACGCCTAAAAAAGTTGGTACGTACCAACTTTTTTAATGCCCCCGCGTCTACTCCTCGAATATTCTGTTTATCCTGAATCTGCCGGCCTCAATCTCATCTTCTGAACCGTCTTCGTACTTAACTACGATCATGCCGTCTGTGCTTGGACACATGCGGTACTCCAATGTTGCTTCTCTCCCCTCGACGCTGCCAATGATGACAGGGCGCTTAAACTTCTTGGGGCCGACCTCGTCTTCAAATTCCGCGGTCCCATTGCTTTCTTGCTGCTCTTCATAGTCATCTGCAACTTCGGGACTGTATTCAACCTCACTGACCTCGGCCTGCTCCTCATAGCCGCTTTCTGCTTCATCTTCGCTTTGAGATGTGCTTTGTTCATCATTGGAGCTGTCAACGTCCCAAGGCGGCGTGTCGTCCTCGCTCTCCGAGGTGCTTTGCTCTGTTGTCTCATTTGCATTATCTGAAGACTGCTCTTGGGCATAATCGGGGGCATGCTCATCGGTTTGGTCAACGGTCTCATCTATGGCAATGACGCCTTCAGAAGCTTCTGCCTGAGGCTCCTGCCCGTTTTCTGTTGCGCCCTGCGTGCTCTCCTCAGCCCCTTCATTAAGCAGAGAGTTCTTAAACGCTCTTGCACTTGCCCAACTGATGTGATCATCGCTGCCTGAAACAAAACTTTCGACCTCATCTTTATGCTCCTCGCATAGATTGCAAAGTTCATAAAACGTTCTGATTGATGAGAACTTATCTTTGGCTGCGCGCATGAAATCGGGAGCTTCACCCCAAATCAAAAAACGGCTTATATCCGACTTGCTCAAGCCAAGCTTTTCGGCTACGTCCTTATTGCTTTCGCCCTCATTGACCTTTGAGATGATAAATTCGGCTATCTCATAATATTTAAGATCACTGCGCTTGACATTCTCGGCGATCTGGATATAGCCGAGCTGATCGGCAGCATAGGCGCGCACGATCGCTTTGATGGTCTTTTCGCCCAGCAGCGCATAGGCCTTTAAGCGTCTCTCGCCTGCCACCAGAACATAGCGCCCTATTCCGTCTTGCCGCACGATCACAGGCTGGATCAGACCGTTGCGCTTGATGTCGTCTGCCAGCTCCTTGATGCTCTGAGTGTCAAACTCTTTGCGGGGCTGATTTGGATCTGCGCTGATCTTATCAAGCTCAAGATCGATCACCCTTTCGCCTTGCTCAAGGCTTGAAGCTTGAGCTCCTGCGGCTCCGTTTCCTGTTTTGATGCTCAGTGCTTTATTGAGTACAGATAAATCCATGTTTTAGATCTCCTTAACTAATGACAAGGGGGCGCAGCCCTTTGCCTCTCGTAATAATTTAATCTTCTCGGGAGTTAAGCCCGGCACTGCTGCCGTGTTATCCATAAGCCAAAACTGCCTTACAATCTTTTTCCAAGAGCTCCCATATAACTGCTTGCATTCTGCGATTACTTCTTGCATTTGGGGGCTCAGCTCATTGGCTCTTTCCACATTCATGGCTTCCAAAATTGCAAAGAAAGCTCTTTTAATCTCGCCCCATGCGGCTGCCTGTCCTTGCATTTCCCAGATGGGCAAACCCAAAGCTTGAGCTTCTGCAATGCCTGCGTGTCTTTTGATGGCCGCAAACCCCTTTACTTGAGAACAGGCAAGCCCCTCGGCGTCGCGCAGCGGTTTAATCTGCCCCTGCTCGTCTTTGACATATTGCAGTTTTATTTCGGGAACGCTTATCAAGAGCTTTCCAAAGTTTTCAAGCAGCATCTTGGCGTTGGCCATTTGGAAGCTTCCGCTTTCTACCATGTTAGGCAGCATGCCTATGAAACCACCGGGCAAATTGGAATTAAGAGAGCTGATGGTGCCGATGCGGTCAAACAGCCTTGAAATCCCGTCAATCGCCTCTTTAGCCAATTGAATAGGCGAGACAAGGTGGGTGCAAACCAGCAAACCGCTGTTGCTCCGAATATCTTCGCTGGGGTTGGTGTCGATGATTGCCACGTCAAAGAAAGGCTCAAGCCCTTTTAAAGAATTGATCAGGTTATCCACGTATAGCCCGTGCGCTGCATCGCCCTGCTTTTCCAGCAGCTTTAATTCGTCGCTGGCCGCAAAAAGGGCAAAAGCAGGGAATTGGGCAGGCAGGTTTGCACCCAAGATCAGATCGCAGGCACGAACGTCACAAGGCTTAGCCTTAAAAGCTCCTTGATACTCGGTAAGGCAGTTAGTGGCATTGGCTTGCGGATCCAGATCGATCAGGGCCACGCGAAGCCTGAACTTGATGGCGCAATAGTAAGCAAATTGAGTAGCGATGAAAGACTTGCCGACTCCGCCTTTCTCGTTGGCAATGGTTAAGATCTTCATTCGGGTAAACTCCACATTTCCGATGAACCGCTTGAGGTGCAACCCTCTAAAAGGGTTTTTAAATCAAAATTTTTATAAAAATCTGTTTGTTGATCTGCGCCGGCGTTCTCGCCGGCGTGTATATCTAAATTTGTTTTTTCATTTCTTGTATATCTATATAAAGAAGGGCTGACCTTTTTTTGCCAACAATTGCCGCCATCTTGACCTTTTTTTGCCAACAATTGCCTGTGGGAAGTGCCTTTTTTTGCCAACAGGTCACGGGGGAATTTGGGTAGAGACAGCAGATCTTTTATCTGTTTTTGATCAAGCTGAAACAACTCTTTGTTGCCGGACTGGGGACCGAGCTTGTTGGCGATCATATTGTTCCAAATTCGTTTCTTGACTGCCTTGGTTTGAACAGTGCTTTGGGAGGCGAATTTGGGGGCCTGTGCCTGCAAGGTTGCTTTCTCTGCACAGCCTTTTGGCCGAGGCCTGTGTTTGTTGCGTTTGGCCAGCTCTTGAGTGAGCAAATTATCTTCGTCTGCCAGAACAATGGCCCGAGCCCTGTTTAACGTGATTTCTTTGCATTTGCCTGAGACTTTGATTTTGACCAAAGAGCAATATTGTTCCTCTATATGCCGGGCAAAGGTGACAGGGCTGAAGGGGCTATGTGAAAATCCGTGAAGATTTTTGTAAATAATGAGGTTTTGGGCCTTTAACTTTTGCAGCGAATATCGTATACTGCGTTCGCTGAGCAGGCTTAGATCGCTTGCTAGGTTTTTCATTTGGCCCGAGTCGGTCATGAGCCCCAACTCAGCACGCTTAAGGAAAGCGGCCTTGTCGAGGAGTTTGCTTAGGACAAGTGACTGACTTGCAGTCAGGCCATCAATATGAACAAAAGGCATGCTCTTTTGCTTGGCCGCAACCACTCTGACCCACCTGACTTTTTCGCCCCGCTCAATCTTTATCAACCCCAAAGCTTCAAGATGCTCCAAATGCCTCTTGATTTGGCGTGCCGAGAACTTATAGACGCACCAATCCGATATTGCTTTATCGTTAAGATTGATGGCCCCGTTGTGCTTATTGGCAAAAGGGGTTGCGCACAATCTGTTAAGGTTGGCCAAAAAAATCAGATGGGTAGGAGTCAGACCCGACACATATTGCTCGGGGTAGAGGGGTCCTGCAAATTGCAACTCGCAAAGTGCGCCCTGCTGTTCGTTGCCATTTATGAAGCCACTTTTGTGTTTTAGGCGCCCTGACGCTGCCTGCGGCGTGCTAAACGCCGAGCCGTCAAACTTTTTATCAGAATTGTGATCCTGATCACATTTTGAGCAAAAAGTGCTAACTTCTTGATAATCAGGGAAATTTTTTGCTTGCGAATAATCAGCAGACTGGAAATACTCTGAATGAGCAGACTTATTGTTGTGATTTAAGGTAAAAATTTTTTCGTTTTGGCGGAGAGAGGGGGATTCGAACCCCCGAATCTGAAATTCAGATTGCCGCATTTCGAGTGCGGTGCATTCAACCGCTCTGCCATCTCTCCGCGACGGGGGTATTATACTTGCTTTAGGGCGGCCGCCGCAACAAAAAAAGAGCGGTTCGCCCTTAAATTTTTAAAAAGCCAGGTTGACGCTGAGGTAGCCGCCGATGCAATCGTCATGCTCGTTGCTGCCGATCTCTGATCCGTGACGGTTGTAAAAGGTGTACTCGCGGTCAAAGTAACCGTGCAAGCCTGCCTTGATGGTTAGAAGCTTCACAGGCGTGAACACCACCCCTGCTGATACGCCGTAGCTTTCCTCCATCACATAACCTGATTTGATGAACTTGGAATCATCATTGAGCTGATAGAGTTCTTTGATGGTCAGGAATACGCCTTCCACGGCAAACATGGAATTGAGGCGATAAGTGACCTTGGTGGCAGGGTAGGCAATGGAGCCGCTCAAGCCTATATCGCTGTCGCGGCCGAACATGATGCCGATGATTGGCAAAAACTTGTTGTCAGCTTCATTCACATTGGCCGCCGCCCCCAAAAAGCCCTTAATGGTCGGAGTGAGCATGTAGGAGATCCCAAGGCGCGGCATGATCTGATAGTTCTCGTCGGCATTGAAGTCATCTTCAAAGCCAAAGCCCAGCCCCAGGCCGCCAAACCAGCCCCACTCGCCGGTAAAATCGCCATCGGCATGAGCATCAAAGACCAGGCGGTTTAATGAGTCGAAAGGATCATCGATGCCCGAAAAATCATAATCGGTGCGCTTATATAAAAAGGTAAAGTTCTCGGTGCCGGCGGACAGCTGATATACAGTCGATTTGACTTCGGCTCCGCCCGAGCCTTTGACATCGGCCTGTCCATTGTAAGAAGTGTCGGCTTTGACAAAGAAAGCCTGAGCGCTGCCTGCCAGGACACAAAGGGCAACCGCGGCACACTGCTTTAAAAATTTCATTTTTACAACCTTGCTAAAAATCATGCATGAAAAGCTGCTATTGTACTTATAAGTCCCCATTAAGCAACTGCGGCAAGATGGCATGAATACAAAATGAAACAATCAAAAGACAGACCCGGGGCAGGGGTCCCTGCGCCTCTTAATCTGTGGGGCCCCGCCCCCGTCTACAAAAGGATCGACAATAGCGGCACCGACGCCAAGGAGAGGAAGGTTGACAGGAAAGTGCCCTGCGCCATGATCTTCGGGTCAAGCCCAAGCTTTAGACAAAACATGGTGCCGTAGGCTGCCACGGGCATGGCGCACACCACGGTCAGCACGTCGGCAAAGCGCTTTTCAAGCGGGGTCATGAGCAGCACGCAATAAATGACATAGGGGATGACCACCAGCTTTAGCAGGCACATCAGATAATGACGCGGGGTGCCCAACATCGAGCGGATGGGAATGTCGGCCAAAGAGGAGCCGATGATGAGCAAAGATCCCGGAATGGTCATGGCACCGAGCAAATTGCAGACATTGACCACGGGCCCCGGCATTTTAAGCTCCAAAATTACGATCAAGATGGTCAAATACGTTGCAGTCATGGGCGGGCTGACCAGCATCCTGTACTTAAACGTAAACCCCTGCGCCCCGCCTGCCACAAAGAAATAGCCCACCGTAAAGAGCAGCAGGTTAAAGGGTATGGTCATGATGGCCACATAGAAGATGGCCTGCACGCCAAACAAAGATCCCACCACAGGAATGCCGATGAAGGCCACATTGCCAAAGGCGAACATGAAGCGGTACATGCCGATTTGGCTGCCCTGCACCCTCAAAAGCTTGGTCAAAACCAAGGAAAACAAGGCCATGAAGACCAGGCACCCCGTGCCGTAGCACAGCACGGGCAAAATGTCATCTTTGGCAGGCAGCTTAGAGCCCATGGCCGAGGAGAGCACGATAAAAGGCGAGGTGACATTGATGACCAATGATGAGAGCCTGCGGTCAAACTCCTTGTCCATGATCTTGGCTTTATTGGCAACAAAGCCTGCAATCACCACCAAAAACAGCACGCAGACCTGAAAAAAGGTATTCCAAAATTCCATTTGGCCGTCCGCCGATCTTTTGACCGATTCAAAACTTGCTTAAAACAGAGGGGGCACAATCTGCGTCCCCAAAATGCGGTCAATGTTTTACCACAACTTTAGATCTTGATTAAAGCACAGCCCAAAATTTTTCTTGCGCAAAGCAAAAAAGCGCCGCCCAAGCCTGCGCCCTAAAATAACAAGGCCAAAAGAGGAATGGTAAAGAGGCTTAACAGCGTGGTCAAAAAAGTCCCCTGCGTCATCAGCCTCGGGTCAATGCCCTCTTTTAAAACGAACATGACGCCCACGGCCGCAGCCGGCATTCCCATCAGCACCACAATGACCTGCAAATACTGCTTTTGCACAGGGCACATGCTCAAAATGACAAAGCACAAAAAAGGCAGGAGCAAAAGCTTGAACAAACAGATGACATACAACTTTAAGCTTCCCAAAAGGTCGCGCGCTCCCATCAGTGCCAGCGATGAGCCTATGATGAGCAAAGAGAGGGGAATGGTGGCCGAGCCTGCGATGCGGCAGGCCTCTGCCAAGGGCGCGGGCACCTTGATTTGAAAGTACACCAGGATAATGCCGGCACAGGTTGAAAGCATCATGGGGCTGATTAAAAGCTTGAAGCTTAAGAGGGCCTTTTTGGCCGTTCCCACCAAGAACAAATACCCGATGCTGTAGATGATGAGGTTTGATGGCAGCGTCATCACCGCCGCGTAAAAGATGGAATGGGCCCCAAACAACACCTCCACCACGGGGAAACCTATAAAGCCCAGATTGCCGCAGGCCAAAATAAAGCGAAACACCCCCGTTTCCATCGCATCGCAGCGCATGATTTTGGTGAGAGGGATTGAGATCAGAGTGAAGGCAATCATGCACAAGGTCGAATAAAAGAAGACCGGCGCGATATCCTCTTTATTTGGCAGCACCTCGCCCATGGCCGAGGATAAGATCAGCAAAGGGGTGGTGACATTGATGACAAAGGTTGAGAGCATGCCGTCAAAATCCCTGTGCATGACATGAAAGAGGCGGGCGGTAAGTCCAATCAGGATAATGATAAAGAGGACCAAGATCTGCAAAAAGGTGTGAACAAAAAGCTCCATGCCCTCTTATGCCTCCTTTTTTTGACCCTTGGGCCAAATCTCAAATATTCTTTTCTTGCTTTCAAACAGCAGGTTTGCTGCCTGAGCCTTGGGTATTTTACGCAAGCTTCAGGCTTGGGCGTTTGACGCTCCTCAAATTGGCCGCTTCTTGTCTTTACAATTTTAGCGCGAATTATTTAAACTTAACCCATTCGTCTTGGAAGTTGGGACTATGGGCAAGTTTTTGATATTGAGCATCGACGGCGGCGGAGTGCGCGGGGCTTTTGCAGCGCGCATGCTCGAGCTTTTGAACTTCCACTATAAGATCATGCCCAAGGTCAACCTGCTTGCCGGCACCTCCACGGGGGCCATCATCGCCTCGTGCCTGGCGCAAAACTTTCCGCCCTCGCGCATCGTGGCCTTGTACAAGGCCTCAAGCAAGACCATTTTTACCCGCAATTTCTTTTTGGGCCCGCGCTTCATCGAAAAGGCCTTGAAAAGCTCTTACGATTCGATCCGCTTTAAGGCCGTGTTAAAGCAAATCTACGGCAAGGTGCCATTGGGGGAGAGCAAGATCCCCTTGGTGATCCCCACCACCGATCTCAAAGGCGGGGGACCGCAGCTTTTCAAATCCTACAGCCATGACGAAAAAGAGCGCAGCCTGCCCCTGTATGAAGCCGTGGTGGCTTCCTGCTCGGCACCCACTTATTTCAACCCGGCCGTCATCGGCTCCATGCTGTTGGCCGACGGGGGCATGTGGAGCAACAACCCTTCTTTTGTGGCCTTAAGCGAGGCGCGGCGCTCCTTTGAACAGAGCATGGATAGTTTGCAGATCATAAGCATCGGCACCGGTCACTTTAATAATTGCTTTGATGAGAACAACCGCTATTGGGGACTTATAAACGGCTGGAAGATCCGCAATCTCACCGAGTTTGTCACATCCTTGCAGTCCCAAAGCACTTATGAGACGCTAAAAAAGATCTTGGAGCCCCATCAGCTGCTCAGGCTCAACTTTTCGCAGTCAACCCTGTTGGGTCTTGACGACTTCAGCCAAATCGACAAACTCATAGCCAGGGCCGAGGTGGTGTTCAAACGCGAGCAGCCGCAAATCGAGCAATTCTTGGAGTGTCTGTAAGTCCCAAGATTCAGGCTTGAGAAAAAACCCCGTTCCGTGCTCGGAGGCGCCCTTTTTAGTGTATATTGCTCTCCTAATCTTCCTGACGTGACGAGGACCGACATGCGCAGGTTATGCGTATTCTTAAGCTTAAGCGCAGCACTCTCAAGCTTTGCCGCAGGGGCGGGCGAAGAGGCAGAATATCTCAACAACAGGCTCATCATCCTGCAAGGCACCATGCAAAGCATTAACGAGGAGCTGTCGACCCAGCGGGCCCAAATAGGCAGGCTGGCAGCCGAGCTTGAAAACAGCAACTATGACAATGCCAAGGCGACAAGCGCCCTGCTTGAGGAGATCAAATCCCTAAGACGGCAAAACCAATCCCTGATCGACGCTTTATTCAGCGGGGTTCAGGTTGAAAGCAGCCCCGATCTCAACGGAGGAGTCAAACCCTTGCGCAATTACGACATGCAAACACCAGACGGCAAGCTGTATTGGGGCGAGGACGAATTTGTCTATGTCAAAGAGGCCAATGCCGTCTTTGACGCACGCATCGACACGGGTGCGGCCGTCTCATCCATCTGCGCCGAAGACATCACCGAATTTGAGCGGCAAGGCAAAAAATGGTACCGCTTCACCGTCAATGCCAACGACCGCAGCTTAGTGTGCGAAGCGCCTTTCGTGCGCTACTCGGAGGTGCGCCAATCCTCGACGATGAAGACCACAAGACGCGTGGTGGTAAGTTTGAACGTCAAAATCGGCGACTATTCGACAGGCTCCGAGTTTACCCTGACCGACCGCTCCAAAATGCAGTATGCCCTGTTGATCGGACGCTCCCTTATTCAGGACACGGCGGTGGTCGACGTAGCGCGCACCCATATTCAGGGGACGCCTGACAGCTCCATGCAGGTGATCCTGACGCGCGGCGATTATCTTGAATCAATAAGGAAGGGCATCAATCCCAACGCCGAGTATGATCTGAAAGCCCAAAGTCAGGCAGGACAAATTGCCTACCCGGGATCTTCCAATACGACGGTCAGCACCAATCCTGACGATGCCCTGCCCCCCGTGATGCATCATCGGCGCATCAATGAAGAAGAGACGGAATAGGAGCAGCCATGGTTTCGCGCGGCGTCTTTTATGTGGTAACGGCCATCTTATTTTTCACGGGTCTTTTGTTTATCTTCTATCAGCATGTCACCTTCGAGATCCCCTTTACCCCGGGTCAGATGCGCCAGGTGTGGACGGTGGAGGCCAAGGTCGAGTTTGAACCCAATCAGGGCAGCTCTGCGCTGGTAGATTTAGCCCTGCCTGCCGTGCAGCCCAATTTCACGCAGTTAAAGCAGAGCACCTCAAGCTTAGGCTTTGGCAAAACCTATCTGTACAAAGAAGATCTCTCATCCTTCGTGCGCTGGACCAAGCGCAATCCCGTGGGTTTGCAGACTCTGTACTACCGGGCCTCCTTTTTAAAAGATCCCAAGGCAGACGCCTCTTCGATGACGGTGCCCGAGTTAAAACAAAATGTGGAGCCTGAGCCCTACCTTACCGCCATGCGCGGCATTGCCGACAACGCCATGCTGCGCTCGGCCAATCCCTACTCGTTCACCATTCAGGCCATCTCGGCCCTCAATGCCCAGCAGTCGGACGAAGCCTCGCTCTTAATGTCCCGCTACAGCCGCCCCGAGCTTTTGGTGCACATTTTGGAGCTGGCCAAGATCCCCTCGCGCATCGTGCGGGTCTTGAAGCTTGAAGACGGCAGGCGCAATCAGAACCTGATTGCCAAGGTGGCGGTGTTTGACGGGGTCGAATACGAGATCTTGGATCCTGTCAAAGGCACCTCAGGTCTGGCCAAAGACGAGCTCATTTGGCTTGATCATGACGGCTCGCTGCTTGATGTGCAGGGCGGCAGCAATGCCAAGGTCAGCTTTTCCATCATCAAAGACTCCATCTCGGCATCTGCCGCAGGGCACATGAAAGCAGATCTGCTCAAAGCCTCGGGGCACGAGGCCGTCTCCTTGTCCATCGATTCGCTGCCCATCGAAGAGCAAAGCATTTTCAAAGGGATCCTGCTTTTGCCCGTCGGCGTCATCATCGTGGTCTTTTTGCGCGTCATTGCAGGCATCAAGACCTCGGGCACCTTTATGCCGGTGCTCATTGCCATGGCCTTTTTGCAAACCTCGCTGGCAGTGGGCCTGATAGGCTTTGTCTCGATCGTCTGCATCGGCCTGATTGTCCGCTCGTGGCTGTCGCACCTTAATTTGTTGCTGGTGGCGCGCATCTCGGCAGTCATCATCACCGTCATCGGCATCATCGGCGCCATTTCCCTGATAGCCTACAAGATAGGCCTGACCGAAGGCATCAAGGTCACCTTCTTCCCCATGATCATCTTGTCGTGGACCATCGAAAGAATGTCCATCCTCTGGGAAGAGGAGGGCTACAAGGAGGTATTAAAGCAAGGCGGCGGATCTTTGTTTGTGGCAGTTTGCGCCTTTTTGGCCATGAACAGCAGCGTCATTCAGCATGTCACCTTCAACTTTTTGGGGCTGCAGCTTGTGATCTTGTCCTTGGTGCTCATCATGGGCAATTACACAGGCTTCAGGCTCTCCGAGCTCAAGCGCTTCAAGCCTTTGGCAGACAAGATTGAGCAAAGCGTAAGCGATGCTCCCTTGGAAGCCGACAGGCTCATCAAAGAGCGCAAGTATTTCAAGGCAAACCCCGCGCAGGCCTTAAACGAGCTTTGCGCGCACAGAAAACAAGCCTCGGATGAAACCAAGGGATCCCCTGATGCAGGAGGGGCCTTCGCGGATGATAAAGCGTCCAAGAGCTCAGGCAGGGATTAATCATGCTTGATTTTTTAAAGCGCTACGCCAATCCCTTTAAGCTTGCCCATTACGGCATCATGGGCATGAATCAGCGCAACGTCAATTACATAGGCCGCTACAACAAGCGCCGCCTCTACCCTTTGGTTGACAACAAACTTAAGACCAAGCAGATGGCCATGGCATTCGGGGTCAATACCCCCAAGCTTATCGGCGTCATCAAAGATCAGCATGACATCAACAACTTTTTGGACATCATCGGCTCTTGCAGCGAATTTTGCATCAAGCCTGCCCAGGGCTCCGGCGGCAAAGGGATCATGCCCGTCATCGGGCGCACCGAAAAAACCTTTATCAAAGCCTCGGGGCAAAGCGTCAATGCCCATGATTTGAGGCGCCATCTGTCCAATATCCTGGCAGGGCTGTTTTCTTTGGGCGGCAAACAGGACGTTGCCCTGATTGAAAACCTCATTCACTTTGACCCGGTCTTTGAAGGCTACTCTTACGAAGGGGTGCCCGATACCCGCGTAATCGTCTTTGAGGGCTTTCCCGTGATGGCCATGATGCGCCTGTCCACCGCCGCCTCCGACGGCAAGGCCAATTTGCATCAGGGAGCCGTGGGAGTCGGCATCTGCATGCGCACGGGCAGGGCGGTGCGGGCCGTGCAGCACAACGATCCCGTCAAATACCACCCCGACACCCAAAAAGATCTGTACAAGCTTAAAGTGCCGCACTGGGAGGAAGTATTGACCCTGGCCGCCTCATGCCACGACATGTCAAAGCTTGGGTACATAGGCACGGATATCGTGCTTGACAACAACTTGGGCCCCATGGTGCTCGAGTTAAACGCCCGCCCGGGCCTGGCCATTCAGACTGCCAACAACGCAGGACTGCTGCCGCGCTTAAGACTCATCGAAGCGCTGCCGCAGCGCCACGCCTTTACCCTAAAAGAGCGGGTGGAGTTCAGCCGCAAACACTTTGGCGTGTTCGACCAATAATCTTTGAATAATTAAAAGGCCAAACGTCCCCTTGCTCTTTTTAAAGAGCAAGGGGCAGGCTTATTTCAACCGCCGTTGCCTCTTTTAATAATTCTTCTTTGTTGCACGCTTATTGCAAAAAATTTGCAACTATTCTGCCGCCTTTTGGCCGGCAGTTTATTTTTTGGTTTAAATTTTTAAAACCGCTCCGCTCATCAATGCTTCATCTTAAGATGATGACGAGCCCTCAAAAAGGGCAGATGAGGCTTGGAGAGTTCTAATTTAAAAGATTCAAATCTATTTTAAAGGACATGGCAAGCCCGCGCTTGGGCCTTTAAGATTGGGCAAAACTTTGATTTAAAAAATTAAATTGCGCATTTAAAAAAGAGCCGGGGCTCTTCAAAACTCTCCTGAATGATTAAAGCGCCGACATTCAAGCACAGGCCTTAATCAAAAGTCTTCTTGTTTTTTAAGATCGTGATCTGTGCAGTTTAAATTAAAAACTCTCACGGCTACAATGAACTTGCGGCCCATTTCTTAATCAAGGAGAGTTACCATGCAAACCGGCATAATGTTATTTGTCCTGATGATAACCTTCGCAGCATTTGCCCTGTTGTTCTCTCTGCCCAAACTGATGCTGGGCAAATACCTGTTCTTGTATCCTTTTGTCCTGTTGGTTCACGGATTGGCCTTTGCAGTGTTGTTTTTTGCCATGTACCCTCTGTGGGCCAAGCTGCTCAACGTTCTGATGCTGTTTTTGACCATTGTGCTGATGCGCCATCACTTTCACAAGATGAAAAAATTTGAGGATAGGTTAAACGGCTCATGACTGATCCCAAGACTCCCATAAAAGAACCCCTGTGGACCGGGCCCTATGTGATGATCATTGTCATCAACGGGCTTTTGTTCATGGGCTTTCAATTCTACCCCTCTGCCCTGCCCCCTTACCTCAAAAGTCTGGGGGCCACCGATTCGATCCTGGGGATCCTGACGGCCCTGTGCACCATCCCCACTCTGCTTACCAGGCCTCTGGCGGGTTATCTTTTGGACAAGCACGGGCGCAGACCGGTTTTGCTGACGGGACTGTTTGTCATGGCGGCCGTGAGCCTTGGCATGTATCTGTTCCCTCTCATCGGGGCCATTTTGCTGTTGCGCTTTTTTCACGGCATCTTTTGGGGCCTGGCGGCCACAGGCTCGGCCACAACTGCCACGGATTTTATTCCCAAGCGCAGGATGGGCGAGGGCATAGGCTATTTTGCCCTCTCCTCGGCTTTGGCCATGGCGGTGGCGCCTGCTTTGGCTTTGAGCCTGCCTTACGAGTACATGTTCATAGGCGGCTTTTTGTTTTTGCTCCTCTCGGCTCTTGCCGCCTGTTTTATGCGCTACAAGCCCTTAAGTCCCTCGCAAAACTTCAAGCCCGTCTTCATTGAAAAGAGATCGCTGATGCCCTCTGCCGTGATCACGTTTTCCAATGCCTCCTACGGGGCCGTGGTCACCTTTGCCGCGCTGTTTGCCATGCAACAGGGAATAGAACACGTGGGCTTTTTCTTTACGGCTTATGCCGCAGCCCTCATGCTCTCTCGCCCTCCCGTGGGAAAACTGATCGACCGCTTTGGCTGCAAGAAGGCGATGGGCCCAAGCCTCGTGCTCTTGGCCGCCTCGCTGGTTTTGATCTCCCAAATTCACGACCTGTTCACCCTGCTTTTGGCAGGAGCCTGCTACGGCGTATCGCAAGGCGCCATCATGACTGCCTGCCAGACCCTCTCCGTGTTGCGCGCGCCTGCCGATCACGTGGGAGCGGCCAATGCCACCTTCTCAAGCGGCTTTGATCTGGGCTTGGGCGCAGGTGCATTGCTGTTTGGTTTTATCTCCCATTACACGGGCTACGGCCTGATGTTTGTGATCTGTGCAATCTCGCAGATCTTGCCGCTTTTGATCTTAAGCTTGGACAAACAAGGCGAGAATTATGCGGAGGCTTCGACATAAGTTGTTTGTCGTAAGTCTTATATAGTTTGTCATAAGGTTTTTATAGATTGTCATAGCACCCGGGGCGGCCTTTCCTAAGCTTGGGAGGCTATGACTGTTCTTCTTTGGGCGCTGCCTTTAAAAGCTCAAGCTCATCGGCGCTCAAAGGCCTGAACTGCCCTGCTTTGAGATTTGGATCCAAAGACAGTCCCCCGATCTTAAGGCGCTTTAACCTCAACACCTTGATGCCGCACAGCTCAAAGAGCCTTTTGACCTCGTGAAAGCGCCCTTCGGTCACCTCAACCAAGCTTAAGCAATTGCCCTGCGGACGCAAGAGCGCGCTTTCGTAACGCTTTTTTTCCCGAGGGTGCTTAAGTCCCTTGAAAAAGGCGCGCACTGCCTGATCACCGGGATCTTGATCGGTGAGGGCTTCATAAAGCTTGACGATGCGCCGTTTGGGGGAAGTTAAATGATGGATAAGATCCCCATCGTCTGTTACCGGCAAAAGGCCCTCGGTATCAAGATCAAGCCTGCCTGCGCAGTGCAGACTATCCTCTCTGCCGACGCCTGCAAAATAGTCCAAGACGGTCATATGCAGCTTATCGGCATCGGCACACACGCACCCTTGGGGCTTGTTGAACATAAAATAGCGTTTTTCAAAGCCCTCACAGGCTCTCCTCTCATCGCCGTCGATGACAATCTTAACGCTTTGCTCCACCCTCAAAGAGGGATCGCAGATGACCTCGTCTGCAACTGAGACCCTGCCTGCCTTGATGAGGAAAAAGGCGCTCTTGCGCGAAAGTCCCGTCAGATGCGAGACGCACTTGTCCAAGCGTTCCTGCCTGCCCATGTCAGCCTTGGTACTTTTGCAAAACCAAAGTGGCATTGGTGCCGCCAAACCCGAAGGAATTGCTCATCACCGTATTAAGCTGTGCCTTGCGGGGGGCGGTTACCACATCAAAGCCCTCTGCTTTGGGATCTAGCGCATCCACGTTGATGGATGGGGCGATAAAGCCGTGCTCCATCATCAAAAGGCAGTAAACGGCCTCGTTGACCCCGGCTGCGCCCAGGGCATGGCCTGTCATGGACTTGGTCGAAGACAAAGGCGGGATCTTGTCGCCAAACACGGTTTTGACGGCCTCAAGCTCTTTGATGTCGCCTAGGAGCGTGGAAGTGCCGTGGGTGTTGATGTAATCGACGGGACCTGCGACCGTGCTTAAGGCCTGCTGCATGGAGCGCACCGCGCCCTCGCCTGAGGGGGCCACCATGTCCGATCCGTCGGAGGTGGCGCCGCGGCCTGCCACCACCGCGAGGATCTTGGCCCCGCGCGCCTTGGCATGCTCAAGCTCCTCGACCACCACGATGCCGCCGCCTGCACCGATCACAAAGCCGTCGCGATTGGCATCATACGGGCGCGAAGCTTTTTGCGGGGCATCGTTGTAGGAAGTGCTGAGGGCTCCCATGCCGTCAAAGAGCGAGGCCAAGGTCCAATCGGCAGACTCGCCGCCGCCTGCAAAAATGATGTCGTGCCTGCCCAGCGCGATTTCGTCGCAGGCTGCCGCTATGCAGTGGGCCGAGGTGGCACAGGCCGAGCTTAAAGAGAAGGAGACGCCCTTTATCTTGTAAGGGGTTGCCAGACAGGCCGAAACCGTCGAGCTCATGGCCTTGGTGACGGCATAAGGACCGATGCGCTTGACCCCTTTGCTGCGCAGGGTATCGGCCGCATCCGCCATGGTCTTCGTCGAGCCGCCGCCCGAGCCTGCGATAAGGCCCGTGCGCAAATTTGACACCTCCTCCTGAGTCAATCCTGCATCTTTGATGGCCTCGTCCATGGCTATATAGGCGTAAGCTGCCGCCTCGCTCATGAACCTCAAATAGCGCCTGTCCACGTAGTCTTTAAAGTCGAGGTTGACCATGCCTGCAACCTGCGAGCGCATGCCCATGGCGGCAAATTCTTCTTCTCTGACTATGCCGCAGCGCCCTTGTTGCAGCGATTCGAGCACGGCCAGGCGCCCCACGCCTATGCTTGACACTATTCCAAGGCCGGTGATGACAGCTGTGCGCAATTGCATGGCCCTAACTCCTAATCTTGTTTACCAATAAATGCATTACTACAAGTTTGTATATGTTTGCCAACCCGGTGGGGAGGGCGGGGTACCGATAACATAACAAATCGGGGCTTTTGATTGTGAGTATAGCACACCTGCGCTTGGCGCTTTTTTAAATATGCAGTGAACAAAACGCCGCTCAAATCTTTGCGCAAACCTTGCGGATATTGCTTGAAGAAATGAACCTCTCTGATAACTTTTAATCATTGTCAATAAAGGTTATTGACAAAAATACATCAATAAATCTTGCTGCAAACTATCCTCATTTATTGCCCCATATTCAAGCAAAATATGCATGCCGCTCTGCCTCATCGCAGGTTAACTTTTCAAAACAAAATTTTTATAAAACATGTTTTTCCCGTAATTTCAATAAGTTAGCCAGAAAAATCGGGGGTAACTAGTTCGACGCAAGATAAAACAGGACAAAAATGTGATCAAGGGCAAAATCTGCCTTACAGAGCAAGAAATGTTGAATATGGCTTTAATGCCGTCAATTTTTGTAGAGAAATAACGCGCGCAAAAATCTATCATGACTTAACCTCAAAATTGCGGAGGAAATAAGCATGAGGATTGCCAAAAAGTATGCAGGCCTTAAAGAGGGCGAGGGGTTTTATGACATTAAAACCAATGCCGTCACCTTGCGCCTGTACTTTTTAACCGAAGATATCGTAAGGATCAGGGCACTGTTTGACAGCCCGACCATCGAGTGCTCCTACTCTCTGACCACCACCGCCTGGGAAGATGCGGCCGACGAGGTGATGAAAGATTACCGAAAACGCATCGAGCCTCTCAAAGCCAAGATTGTCAAAGATGACGAGTGTTGCGTGGTGCTAAAGGCAGGGCGCCTGAGCGTTGCCGTGAACAAAGATCCTTTTTATCTGACCGTAACTGATCAGGAGGGGAGGATCATCCACCAAGACATCCCCGATCTTTGTTATCAGGAAGATGCCAACTTAAGGCGCATCCACACAAGCCAAATCAGCGAACATGACTGCTTCTTTGGCTTTGGCGAAAAGTCAGGCGAATTTAACAAGGCCCAAAAATTCATGAGCATGAGCCCCAAGGATGCCATGGGCTACGATCCCAAAGAAACCGACTCTTTGTACAAGCACATTCCTTTTTACATCAGGCTCAACAAACAAACAGAGTGCGCCGTCGGGTATTTTTACCACAATACCTCAGAGTGCGATTTTGACATGGGCCGGGAGAAGAGCAACTATTGGAAGAGGCACAGCCGCTACCGGTGCGATCAAGGCGACATCGATCTGTTTTTGATTAACGGACCTCAAGCGTCCAAGGTAGTGGAGCGCTACACCGATCTTACCGGCAAGTCTGCGCTGCTGCCCCGCGGGGCCTTTGGGTACCTTGGCTCTTCGATGTATTACGCCGAGCTTGAAAGCAAGTGCGATGAGGCCATCATCAACTTTATCGACACCAATGCAGAAGAAGACTTCCCCATCGACGGCTTTCAGCTCTCCTCAGGCTACTGCACGGCCAAAACTTCCGAGGGTTTGAAGCGCTGCGTCTTTACCTGGAACCAAGAGCGCTTCTCAAATCCCAAAGACTTCTTTTGTCAGATGGACAAGCGCGGCATCGTCGTCTCCCCCAACGTCAAGCCCGGCATCTTGTTGTGCCACCCCGATTACGACAAATATGTCAAAGAGGGGATCTTTGTCAAAGACAGCGTTGAAGATAAGCCTGCCGTCGGCACCTGGTGGGGAGGCCCCGGCTCCTTTGCAGACTTTACCTGCGAAAAGACCCGCCGCTATTGGAAGAGCCTTGTCAAAGAGCATGTCTTAAACTACGGCACTTACTCGGTGTGGAACGACAATTGCGAGTACGACAGCCTGGTTGACAAGGATTGCCGCTGCCATTTGGAAGGCTTGGGCGGCACCATCGGCCACATCAAGGCTGCCATGTCCAACCTCATGTGTCACATCACCTGCGAGGCCGTGTGCGAAAACTATGACAACCTGCGCCCCTTTATCGTCTGCCGTTCAGGCCACAGCGGCATTCAGCGCTATGCGCAAACCTGGGCAGGAGACAACCTGACAGGCTTTGACACCTTAAAGTACAACATCCCGACTATCTTGGGCATGGGTCTGTCGGGCGTGGCCAATCAAGGCTGCGACATCGGAGGCTTCTACGGGCCTGCGCCTTCTGAAGAGCTTTTGGTGCGCTGGGTGCAAAACGGCATTTTCCAGCCGAGGTTCTCCATTCACTCGGTCAATGTCGACAATTCGGTCACCGAGCCTTGGATGTACCATAACGCAACAAACCTTATCCGCTCTGCCATCAAGCAGCGCTACAGCTACATCCCCTACTTTTATGCCTTGGAGTACCGCGCCTCTGCCTTGGGACTGCCCATCATGGAGCCTCTTTTCATGGAGTTTCAGGATGACCCAAAGTGTTACGAGGAGGGCTTTGACTTTATGTTCGGCCCTTCGGTGCTGGTCTCAAACGTCCTTGAAGAGGGGCAGAAGATCAAAAGCGTTTATCTGCCCAAGGGATCGAATTTTTATGCCCTAAACAATTACAAGAAGCTTGAGGGCGGCCGTCGCTACGAGTTTGCCGTCGACATGGGCTCCATCCCCATGTTTTTAAAATCAGGCGGCATCTTTGTCAAGACGGAGGATGACCTGCACAACCTCAAAACGCAGCATGAGACGAGTCTTACCTTAATCTGCGCCCCCGACAAGGATGGCAGCTTCACCCTCTACGAAGATGACGGACAGACCTTTGACTACAAGAAGGGCCTGTACCTTAAAACCGACATCTGCATGAAGGCAGGCACGATGACCACGCTTGATTTTAAGTTTGAAGGGCGATATGAAAGCAGCCTCAAAAAGATGCTCCTTGATGTCATTTGCCCCATCAAGTGTCCTTTCTATGTGATGGTGCAGGGCAAAAAGCTTGAGCATTACCTCAACCGCCGCCATTTTGATGAAGCCCCTGCCGGCTGGTATTACTCGCAAAGCAAGCACTCAGTTGAGATCAAATACCCTTACATAGGACAGGATTACCGGGTGCAGATTTCCTTTGAACCTTTTGACATGATAGGAATGTAAGTGATCATGAAACATTATCTTTCAGCACCTGCAATGCTGGCTGCCGCCATCTTGCTTGCGGCAGGCTGCGGTCAGCAAAGCGCGCAGCGCTCTGATCAGGCTTCATCCGACCACCCCATGGTGCTCACGCTCTCCCACGGTTTGTCCGAAACCCACACCGTGCACATTGCCATCAAGCAGTTTGCCGACGAGGTCTTTGACAAGACAAACGGGCGCATCGTGATCCGCATTTTCCCCAACGGCCAATTGGGCTCTGAAACCGAGTCCATGGAACAGGTCCTGGCAGGCGTCATTGCCATGACCAAGGTCTCAAGCCCGATTTTGGCCACCTACAACGAAGGCTACCATACCTTCGGTCTGCCCTACGTCTTCAATGACAGTCCCTCCTTTTATAAGGTGATGGGCAGCGATGCCATGCGAAACTTCTTTATGTCCACCCATGACGACGGCTTCATGACCCTGACCTACTACACCTCGGGCGCCCGCTCGTTCTATACGGTCAACCGTCCCATCCGCACTCCTGAAGATCTGCACGGTCTTAAGATCCGCGTGCAGGACATGAAGTCGCAGACGGACATGATAAATGCCATGGGCGGCACTCCGGTGGCCATGAGCTATGGCGACGTCTACACCTCCTTGCAGACGGGCATCATCGACGGGACCGAGAATAATGAAACGGCGCTCACCACAGGCAAGCACGGCGAGATCTGCAAGGTCTACTCCAAAGACGAGCATGCCATGATCCCCGATGCTTTGGTCATCTCCTCGAAGACCTGGGACAACATTGCCCCCGAGGATCAAAAGATCATGCTCGACGCTGCACGGCACTCGACGGCCGACCACAATGTGGCTTGGGAAAAGGCGGTGGCCGACGCCATTGAGGAGGCTCGCTCTCAAATGAATGTTCAATTTGTCTTTGACGTTAACAAGGAGGCCTTCCGCCTGGCCACCGCTCCCATGCTTGAAGAGTACAGCGCGCAGTATCCCAAAGTTAAGGAGCTGCTCTCTGAAATCAACCGGATACAGGGGGAATAAACCATGTATGAAACTATGTGCAAACTGCGCCGCGGCATGAACTTTTTGCTCTCGCGCCTGTGCGCCGTTTTGCTGTCGGCCATGACCTTTTTGGTGCTCTATCAGGTGTTCACCCGCTACTGCTTAAACTCGCCTGCTTCTTTTACCGAGGAGCTGGTGCGCTACCTTTTGATCTGGACGGGTTTTTGCGGGGCGGCCTATGCCTTCTCCACCCGCGAGCACATGGCATTGCTGTTCTTTCGCGACAAGTTCCGAGATCCCATGCGCAAGTACTTGAAAGTCGGCATGGACGGCCTGATCCTGCTGGTGGCGGCGGTGGTCATGATCTACGGGGGCATCATGCTCGCCGTCAGCGCCCGCATGGAGTTTTCTGCCCTGCTGGGCATTCCCCGCTCATTGGTCTATGCCATGGGCCCGATTGCAGGCGTCTTTGTGGTCATAGCCCAGCTTATCAACATTTATGAGGATATCTATGATGTCGCCGTGGGCGGCAGCAATGATGATATAGAAGTCGGAGGTGAATAATCATGAGCATCGCCTTAGTCACGCTTACCTTGTTTGCGGTATTCGGCATCCTCTTGTTTTTGGGCTGCCCCATATCCGTTTCCATCCTGATCTCATCGATAGTCACGGCCTGCTCGTCTTTGACTTTTGATCAAGTGATCTTTATTGCCATGCAGAAGATGAACTCGGGCGTCGAGTCCTTCTCCTTGTTGGCCGTGCCCCTCTTTATCCTGGCAGGCAACATCATGAACAACGGCGGCATCGCCAGGCGCATGATCAACTTTGCCAAGCTCTTTTGCGGCTGGATCCCGGGGTCTTTGGCCCACACCAATGTGCTTGGCAACATGTTGTTTGGCTCGCTGTCAGGCTCGGCCGTAGCCGCAGCCTCGGCCATGGGCGGCTCCATCAGCCCCATTCAAAAAGAAGAAGGCTATAACACCGCCTACGCAACTTGCGTAAACATCGCCTCGGCGCCGACGGGCCTTTTGATTCCGCCTACCGCCGCATTCATCGTCTACTCCACGGTGGTAGGCGGCGTCTCCATCTCCGCTTTGTTTATGGCAGGCTATATACCGGGCATCCTGATGGGCCTTGGCACCATGGCGGTGGCCTACTTCTATGCCAAAAAGCACAATTACCCGACCTCAGGCAAAGTGCCGCTTTCAGCTGCCATTAAGATCACCTTGGATGCCATGCCAAGCTTCCTTTTGATCATCATCGTCATCGGCGGTATCGTGGCAGGCGTCTTTACGGCCACCGAGGGCGCAGGCGTCTGCGTGGCTTACTGTTTGCTCCTGTCCATCCTCTACAGAAGCATCACCTTCAAGTCCTTCATGCAGATCCTGCTCTCAAGCGCCTGCACCTCGGGCATCATCTTGTTTTTGATCTCAGCCTCCTCTGCCATGTCCTGGGTCATGGCCTACAGCGGCATTCCCGATGCCATCGCCCGCGGCCTGACCTCGGTGAGCGAAAACAAGTATGTGATCTTCTTTATGATCAATATCATCTTGCTCATCGTGGGCATGTTCATGGACATCACCCCGGCCATTTTGATCTTCACCCCCATCTTCTACCCCATGGCAGCAAGTTTGGGCATGTCCAACATTCAGTTCGGCGTAGTCTTGATCTTCAACATGTGCATAGGCTCGATGACGCCGCCCGTGGGATCGGTGCTGTTCGTCGCCTGCGGCATCACCAAGACCTCCATCGAGTCGGTCACCAAGATGCTGCTGCCGTATCTTGCGGTGCTGATTGCCATCCTGATGGCCTTGACCTATATTCCGTTCTTGTCGCTGTGCGTACCGCAGTGGCTGGGATTGATTTAAGTTTTGTTATCTGATTGACAAGAAGGCCGCGGCCTTCTTGTCAAGGATTGACCATGTTAGTGCACACTCTTTTAAATCCCAAGATTGAAAACGGCGCTTTGTTTTTTGATGCCGATGAAAAGGCCAAGGTAAGGTTTTATGCGGTAACTGACAAAATCTTGCGCCTGACCGTCGCCTTTGACGGCTTCTTCAAGGAAAGATCCTATGCCCTTGCAACCGTGGCCTGGGATGACGAACTTGACGAGCTTTTAAAAGAGGAAAGGCGGCGCATCAGCCCTCTGCCCATCAACTTGCGCGAGGACAAGCAAGGCTTTTGCTTTGAGACAAAGCATCTTAAGGCTGTGATCTCAAAGGATCCTGCCGGATTGTCGCTGTACGACAAAACAAGCGGCACCCTTGTTTATAAGGATTTAAAAGAGCGTGCATACGAAAAAGACCATTTGGGGCGCATCTTTCATTACTCCTCCTTTGACTATGAGCACGACCATGTCTACGGCATGGGCGAGATCTCAGGGCACCTTGACAAAAAAGGCCGGCACCTGAGACTGTGCCCCAAAGACTCAATAGGCTTGGACGCCAAAGACGGCATGCCCCTGTACAAGCACATTCCCTTTTGCATCAGGGTCAATGAAACCTCCAACCGGGCCATCGGACTTTTTTACAATAATTCTTATGACGCAACCTTCGATTGGGGCAACGAGCGCTCGGGCTATTGGGATCGCTATTGCTATTACAGCGCAGACGGCGGACAGCTTGACGTGTTCTTCATTTACGGGCCTTCCATTGCACAGGTCACGCAAGGCTATTGCTTTTTGACGGGAACAAGCGCCTTTTTGCCAAAGCATGCCTTGGGCTACACCTCATCGACCATGTATTATGCCGAGCTTGAGCAAGACTGCGACAAGGAGATCTTCAAAGTCATGGCCAAGCATCAAAAAGAGCAGATCTTTGCAGACAACTTCTGGCTGGCCTCGGGCTACTCCTCGGGGGAGCAGGATAATTTGCGCTATACCTTCAATTGGAATAAAAAGCGCTTTCCCGATCCCAAGGGCTTTTTTGACAAGATGGCCTCCATCGGCATCAATGTCATCCCCAATTTAAAGCCCGGGGTTTTGACCACCCATCCTTATCTTGATTATTACAAAAGGCAAAATGCTTTAATAAAAACCCCCGATGGCAAAGAAGATTATCTTGGGCGCTGGTGGGGAGGCCCGGGGTTCTTTGTGGACTTTACCTCACAATGCGGCCGCGCCGCCTGGAGCAAATTGTTAAAAGAAAACATCTTAAGCCTGGGCTGCACCACGGTGTGGAATGACAATTGCGAATATGACGGCATTGAGGATCGCAACGCGCAGGTCAGCGCCGAGGGCACTCTCGGGCGCATGAGCGAGTATAAGATCATTCAATCCAATATGATGGCTTATACGGCCAAACAGGCTTTGCATGAGACAAATCCGCACAGGCGTCCCTATATCATCAACCGGGCCGGGTTTGCAGGCATTCAGCGTTATGCCCAGGTTTGGGGCGGTGACAACCTTACCTCCTGGCGCACCTTAAAATACAATGTGGCCATGATCCTGGGCATGGGACTTTCGGGCGTGGCGCACACAGGCTGCGACATCGGCGGTTTCGCCGGTCCTGCTCCCGAGGCCGAGCTGTTGCTGCGCTGGATCCAACAAGGCATCTTTCAGCCGCGCTTTACCATCAACTCTGCCAATACCGACAACACGGTCACGCAGCCATTCATGTACCCTCAGATCCTAAATGAGGTACGGCAGGCCTATGCCTTGCGCTGCAGGCTGATGCCCTACTGGTATTCTCTTTGCTATGAGGCATCCTTAAGCGGCGCCCCCATCGTGCGTCCTTTGTGCTACGAGTTTCAAGACGATGTCAAAACCTTAAGCGATGAAAGCCTGACCTTTACCCTTGGCAAATCCCTCCTGGTGGCCAATGTCCTGGAAAAAGGCGCCAAACAGCGCACCTTGTATCTGCCCAAAGGCGCAGACTGGTACAGCGTTTTGGAAAACTTCAAGCGCTATGAGGGCGGGCAGACTGTCAGCATCAAGGTTAAAGAAGACTCCATCCCCATGTTTGTGCGCTCGGAGGCGGTCATTCCTGTAAGCTTCGATCTTAAAAATTTGCAATCTGACAAGGTCAAAAACCTCACCTGGTACATAGCCTCAGCAGGGCGCGATCTGTCCTTTACCTACTTTGATGACGACGGGGTAAGCGATGCCTATTTAAAGGGCGACTGCATCAAGACCTCCGTTACGGTTTCAGGCAGCAAAACCCTTAAGATCAGGTTTAAAGAGGAAGGCAGGGTCGACCATCCTGTCGAGAATCTTCTTTTCAAAGTGATCTCGCCCGGGTGCGGGGCTTTATATGTAAGCTTGAACGGCAATAAACTGCCGCGCTTTTTGACCATCGATGACTTTAACGACAGCAGCGCAGGCTGGTATTATGATCTGCAAACGCGCATCATCAACGTCAAGTGTCAAAGGCCCAGGCTTAAAGAGTATGAGCTTGTGGTCAGCACCGAGCGCTTTGACCTCATCGGCATGGAAAACAACGGTCTTAAATAGGTTTTGGCATGATTGATTCAGCGGCCATCTTTATGTCCCGGGGCCTCGATATTGCCGCACAAAGGCAGGAGGGGGTCAATGACAATATGTCGACGGGGCACTTTCACGCCTTCTTTGAGTTTTACTTTTTGGAAGAAGGCAGCCGCTGGTTTATCATTTCGGGCAACCTCTTTGAGATAAAGCCCGGTTCATTGGTGATCTTGCCGCCGCACACCATGCACTACTCTTACGGAGATCAGGATAAGCCTTTCAAGCGCATCGTGGTCTACTTTACCAAGCAAAGCGTGCCTGAGGAGCTTGGGCAGCTCTTCTTTGACTTAAGCGGCGTCTTTTCCTTCAATCATGAAGAGGAAGCGCGCTTTATCCGTTCTTTGTTCGAAAAACTGGAGGCGGAGGAAGGGCTATCCGACCCCATCCATCAGAGCATGCAGAGATCTTTGTTGCACGTGCTCATAGGCAAAATCTTACGCTCAAGCATGCAGATGGCAGAGCCTGTTAATTTGGGCAAAATCAAAAAGATCATAGGCTATCTGTCCAATCACTATAACGAGGACATCAGTCTTGATGAGCTCTCCGCGCGCTTTTTTATGAGCAAGTTTCATTTGTGCCGCGAGTTTAAGAAGGTCACCAAGAACACCGTCATCGAATATTTAAATCACATCAGGATCTTGCATGCCCAAAGGCTCTTTCTGGAAAGCGATCATAATTTGTCGCAAATTGCCAAGGAGGTGGGCTTCTCATCCTTAACCCACTTTGAGCGAACCTTTCGCAAGATAGCAGGGGTCAGTCCCAACGAAAGCAAGAAGGCCCTGACCCTGCAAAAACAGCACAAATCAGATCTGAGGGCCTTTTAAGAGCCTCAGATCGCAGCAGCATCAAGATTTGTACAGGAGCATGACGTGCATCATGAGACTGCAAGTTGCGTATTTGCCCTGCCCGGCATTTCTTCTTTTCAGGCTGCAGGCGCATATGTCTGTGATGCGGCGCAAGATTGCCTCATTGTTTGAGTCCTCAAAACAGCCTCCTCGTTGCAGCCTGAGACTATGCTATGATGCTTTAAGACTAGATTTTAAAGCTGACCGGCAACATTGGA
>CAZYXT010000020.1:22042-27259 GCA_964651505.1 uncultured Enterobacterales bacterium | reverse complement strand
GCATTTGCCCTGTGCCTGTTCAAGCCTTTTTGTCTACACCAAACGCTTTCTTTGGCTTGACGAGCCTATGCCCGCGCTTTCTCGGTATTTGGCCACGGTGCGGCGGGCTACCAAGATCCCTTTTTCTTTGAGCTTGTCTGCAAGAGCGCTGTCAGAGTAAGGGTGGCGGGGATCTTCTGAGGCCACCAGCTCCTTGATGATGGCGCGGATGGCGGTGGTGGAGGCGGTTTTGCCGTCATCGGTATTGACCGAGGTTGAAAAGAAATAGCGAAGCTCAAAGGTGCCGCGCGGGGTGTGCAAATATTTTTCGGTGGTGATGCGCGAGATGGTCGACTCGTGCAAGTCCACCTCCGCGGCCACATCCGATAAGATCAGAGGATGCATGGCCTTCTCGCCCTTGGTTAAAAAGTCCTGCTGGTATTTGACGATGCACGACGCCACTTTGAGCAAGGTCTCGTTGCGCCGGTTGAGGCTGACCAAAAACCAGTTGGCCTCTTGCAGATGGGATTTGAAAAAATTCTTGTCCTGCTCGGTTTGAGCCCGGCTCATCAATGAGCGGTACTGTTCGTTAAGCCTGATGGCAGGCAGGGCATGGGGATTGAGCTCGGCTGTGTAAGTGCCGTCTTTTTGCTTGACGCAAATGACATCGGGGATGATGAAGTCTGATTTTTCGCGGATCACCCCCTGCCCCGGTCGCGGGTTTAAGGAGGTGATGAGATCATTGACGGCCTTCAATTGCTTTTCGTTGATCCCAAGCTTGGAGCACAATTGCTTAAAATCCTTGTTGGAAAGCAGATTCAAATAGCGCTCCACGGTGGTTTTGGCCAATGACAGATACGCCGAAGCATCAGGATCCATGGCATTTAATTGCGCAAGCAGACACTCTTGCACCGAGCGCGAAGCCACCCCGACAGGATCGTAGTGCTGCACGATTTTAAGCACGGTGAGCACGCTCTCCTCATCGGTCTTGACGCCCCGCAACGCGGCTGCCGCGAGGATGTCGTCGATGCTTTCGGTCAGATACCCCGACTCATCCACCCCGTCGATAATTGCTTCGGCGATGATTTTGTCATCCCCCTGCAAGGGAGAAAGCTCAAGCTGCCAGTAAAGATGGTCGCGCAGCGTCATGGAGGTCTCGCCCTCATAGACGCTATCCTCCCCTGCAAGCCTGGCTTTGGCCTTGACCCCCGACATGGAGTGCTCAAGACCTTCATGCGCTCCATCTTGGGCCCCGCTTTCTTTGATTTTGCCTTCCTCGCTTAGGGATGAAAGCTTGTCATGGGCCTGATTGTCATCGGCATCGGAGACATAAACTTCGTTGGACAGACTGATGTCGGCGCTGTTGCTGCCAAGGTTGTCGTTGTCAAAGACATCGTAAACCTCGCCTGATTCCCTTTCGGCCTCAATCAAGGCATCAAGCGACTCCAAATTGGCCAAGGCTCCCTCGTCGCTGACTTCCAAAAGCGGATTGTGCTCAAGGTTCAGGGCAATTTCGGCCCTCAATTCCAAGGTGGACAATTGCAAAAGCTTGATGGCCTGCTGCAATTGCGGCGTCATGGCCAGGGTTTGCGACTGAGTCTGCCTTATTTGCAGACTGTTTCTGAGTCCGGGCATTAGTATTCTCTCCTAAAATAGCCGGCCCTACAGCGAGAAATTGGAGCCGAGGTATACATCTTTGACCTTTTTGTTTTTTAATACTTCCTCGCTGCTGCCTTGGGCGATGATCCGGCCCTCATTGACGATGTAGGCCTTTTGGCACACATCCAAAGTTTCGCGCACGTTGTGATCGGTAATTAAGATGCCCAGGCCCCGCTCCTTGAGGTGGCCGATGAGATCTTTGATGTCGGACACCGAAATGGGATCGACGCCGGCAAAAGGCTCGTCAAGCAAAATGAATTTGGGGTTTGCAGCCAGAGCCCTGGCAATTTCCACGCGCCTGCGCTCGCCTCCTGAGAGGCTGATGCCAAGATTGCGCCGAAGTTTGCCGATGTTAAACTCCTCTAAAAGCTCGTCAACCCTCAGGCTTATTTGCCGGGTGCTCAAATCCTTTTGCAGCTCCAGCACGCCGCGCAAATTCTGCTCGACGGTAAGCTTGCGGAAAATGGAGTTTTCCTGCGGCAAATACCCCACCCCGGCGCGGGCCCTCATGTGCATGGGCAAAGAGGTGATGTCCTTGTCGTTTAACAGAACCTGTCCGCCTTCGGTGCTGATGATGCCCACGATCATGTAAAAGGAAGTGGTTTTGCCGGCTCCGTTGGGTCCGAGCAGTCCCACCACCGATCCGCTGTCGATCTTGAGGCTGACATCATGCACCACCACTCTCTTGCTGTAGGTTTTGCGCAGATGCAGGGCTTTTAATTTGTCTGCCACCTTATTCTCCGTTTGCTTTGAGCTCGGACGGCACAAAGGTCGAGGAGACGCGGCCGCCCTGTTGGGGCCGGTTTTGGGCCCGCATGCGCTGGGTTTTGATGTTGTATTCGATGCGCTCGCCGTTCATGCGCGATTCGCCCTGCCAAATGGTGGCTCTCCCCGAGATCACCACCAGGCTGTCGTCGGGCAGATAGGTCAAGGTTTGCGAGTTGGAGTGTATGGGCTTGCCGTTGTCCAAGATCTGATAAAAGGTGACGGGACTGCCGTAGGCCATGATGGACTCAAGCTGTCCGTCGGCTTTGCGCGTGATCTCAACCTTGTCGGCGGTGATCTTCATGGTCCCCTGCGTGGCCTCCACGTCTCCTTCAAAGATCAGTTTGTTGGCCTCAAAGTCGGCCAATTGCTCGCGCGACACCACATTGATGGGCTCTGAGTAATCGCTTTGCATTGCACAGGCGGCTCCCGAGAGCAGCAGCGCGCTAATCAGCAGGAGTTTGCATGTAGTACCTGGCATGAGGATCTCCTAAGATGGTAAATTGTCTGGTGTTCAAATCGGCTTTGAAATTGCTGCCGCTGTTTATAAAATTCTTGCCTTCAATGGTGATAAGTTTATCCGAAGATATTACGTTGGAGATGAGATCCCACTCAAGATATGAAGTGGTGACCCTCTTTAGAAATTTGTGGTCAAACAACGGCACAAGCTCTATGTCGTCTTTTAGCATGGCAAAGGTGTCTTTGATGTAGGAGCCGTAATTGCCTTTAAGCTGCCACAGCTGCGGAGTGCTCTCATCCTCGTCATAGTTGTAATAAACAGCCTTAGGGGCAACTAAGGTCACAAGATCGTTTTGCTTGAAATACTCCACATGCTGCGAGTCAAGCTGTATCTCAAGCTGTCCTTTTGAAGTGTAATACTCGCCGTGAAATCCTTCTGCCGTAAAAGATGGGTATTTGGCCAGCAATGACGAATCCGAGCGCGGAGCCACCGCCGAGAGGCGGTAAAACAAGGCCGCTGCAATGATCAAAAGCCCCGCCACGATCATGGAGCGCAAGGTAACGCCCATTTACCAGGGCCCTCCTGCAAGCGGCATCTTCTTTTGCGCCATCAAAATGAGATCGCACAGCTCCCGCGCCGCGCCGCGTCCGCCTTCGCGGTGCAGCACCAAGGTGGCAATGGACTGCATGTAAGGGTGGGCATCTGAGGGGCAGGCACTAAAGCCTGCGGTCTCAAACAGCCCCAAATCGTTCATGTCATCGCCCAACACCGCGCACTCGTAAGGATCAAGCTTGTATTTTTTCAATAAATTCTCAAGGGCCGTAGCCTTGTCCCACTCTCCCTGAATGAGCTCTTCTATTTTAAGTTCCCTGATGCGCCTTTGGGTTAAAGGCGAATTGCGCCCCGTGATGACGGCGATTATGATCCCCTCTTTTAAGGATTTGGAAATGCCAAGCCCGTCTTTGGGGTTAAACTTTTTGTACTCCCCCTGCCAAGGGTCCAAATAAATGCCCCCGTCGGTTAAGGTGCCGTCAACGTCAAAGACAATCAGCTTTATCTTTGACAATGCCTCGAATATTGCAGGCTCAAACTTGCCGTAGCAGGTTTTGATTGCCTTTTTGGCGCTTTTTTTGTTTTTGCCTGCAAGGCGCTCTTTCATAACCAATCCTCTTTTCAATGCCCGATTGCTTACACCAAACCTGCCTGCAGCAGATCTATCATGTTAAAGGCCCCTAAAGGCAGATTATTTTGGTCTGTCACCACCAGGGCATTGATGCGCTTTTGCTGCATTAAGGCCAAAGCATCGGCTGCCAAGGCCGAGCCTTCGACGGTCACGCAGCCTTTGGTCATTGTCTCTTTGATGGGGGTGTGCAAGGGGATCTCCTTTTCCAGGGTGCGTCTTACATCCCCGTCGGTAAAGATCCCTGCCAACGTGCCGTCATCGTTCAGCACCGCCGCCATCCCCAGGCTCTTGGCGGTCATCTCAATCAAGGTATTTTTGATGCTTTCATTGAGGTTTACAGAGGGAAATTCGTCGCCTTGGTGCATCAGGTCAGAGCAGCGCACCAAAAGCTTGCGCCCCAAATAGCCCCCGGGGTGGGACATGGCAAAATCGCGCTCGGTAAAGCCGCGCGCTTCAATCAAAGCCACCACCAGGGCATCCCCGATGGCAAGCTCGGCTGTGGACGAGGTGGTGGGGGCCAGGTTCAAAGGGCACGCTTCTTTTTTGACGCGGGCGCTCAAAAAGACATCGGCCGAGCTTCCCAAGGTCGAGTCGCGCTTGCCGCAAATTGCGATTAAGGGGATCTTGCGGCGGCGCAACAGCGGGATCATCACTTTAAGCTCCGAGCCTTCGCCTGAGTTGGAGACGGCTATCACCACATCGTCATTGCCAATCATGCCAAGATCGCCGTGGGCCGCTTCGGCCGACTGCACGAAAAAGGACTGCGTGCCGGTGGAGGCCAAAGAGGAGGCTATCTTGGTGGCAATGTGTCCTGATTTGCCCACGCCCGTCAAGATCACCTTGCCCTTGCAGTCAAGCATGATCCTGCAGGCTTTGACAAAGCTCTCATCGAGGGTATCTTTAAGATCCAGCAAAGCCTGTGCTTCCTCTTGCAACACCCGGCGCCCG
This sequence comes from uncultured Enterobacterales bacterium, assembly GCA_964651505.1. GTDB lineage: Bacteria > Pseudomonadota > Gammaproteobacteria > Enterobacterales > Succinivibrionaceae > Avisuccinivibrio_A. The sequence continues at coordinate 22,265 of CAZYXT010000020.1, read as the reverse complement.
GCGTTTAAAAAATCTTGATCCAAAATGGCTGTCATACGTCTTTGTCTGCTGTGTTGATGGTTAAGGGCAAGTCTTGTAAGCAAAATTAATGCCGCCTGCACGATTATAGCAGGTAACAGGCAGGCAAAACCAACAAAAGCAAGCCTTAGAGACTGCAAACGCCTTTTTAAATAAACCCCCTAAAGCAGGAGTGTTTTAAAAAGCCCATCATCAAAAACGACGG
>CAZYXT010000020.1:0-21942 GCA_964651505.1 uncultured Enterobacterales bacterium | reverse complement strand
GGCATTAGATCATAAAAAGAGAATGCGCCATGAAAAGAAGAGTTTTGCCTATGGAAAACCAAAGCATGCTCATTCATAATCATCTATTCCGGGACAATAAGCGCAGCTGCATTTTTTGAGGTTAGGCAGTGGACAGTTTGATTGAAATTAAAGACTTAAGCTTCGGCTACGGGGAGCATGTCATCTACGACCATATAGACATGCACATCCCCAAAGGCAAGATCACCGCCATCTTGGGCCCCTCGGGTACGGGCAAGACCACCTTGCTGCGCCTCATCGGAGGACAGTTGCGGCCCACAGGCGGCAAGGTCTTTTTTGACGGGGTGGATGTGCACAGCCTGAAGCGCAGCAAGCTTTACGAATTAAGAAAACGCATGAGCATGCTCTTTCAATCGGGGGCCTTGTTTACCGATTTGAATGTGTTTGAAAACGTGGCCTTCCCCATTCGCGAGCATACCCGTCTTGACGAGGTTTTGATCCGCGATTTGGTCTTGATGAAGCTTGAGGCGGTGGGTTTGCGCGGGGCGGCGCTGATGGCCCCGCAGGAGCTCTCAGGCGGCATGGCCCGCCGTGCGGCGCTGGCCCGCTCCATTGCCCTCGACCCCGATTTAATCATGTACGATGAGCCTTTTGTCGGGCAAGATCCCATCACCATGGGAGTTTTGGTCAAGCTCATCTCCGATTTGAATGCCTCTTTGGGGATCACTTCCATGATAGTCACCCACGATGTGACCGAGGTTTTGGAGATTGCCCATTACGTGTACATTCTGGCCGCAGGCAAGGTCATAGGAGAAGGCACTCCCGATGAGGTAAGACACAGCAGCGATCCGCGGGTCTTGCAGTTTATCAACGGCGATTACGACGGGCCCTATGCCTTTAACCTTAAAACTGACAAAAGTTATTTAGAGGATCTTTAATGCTCAATTTGTTCGGCATCACGGGCCGCTACGGCTTAGGCAAGATCACGGCCCTGGGGCGCTCCACCATCATGCTCTATCATGCCCTGGCAGGAAAGCCCGATTTTAAAAAGCATTTTCCCCTCCTGATTGCCCAGATCCACTTTATCGGGGTGCAATCGATCATCATCATTTTGGTCTCGGGCCTTTTCATCGGCATGGTGCTGGGATTGCAGGGCTTTAACATCCTAAAAGACTTCATGGCCACAGGCTCCTTGGGAACCTTGGTGGCGCTGGCCATAATCAGGGAATTGGGCCCGGTGGTGACGGCCCTTCTTTACGCAGGTCGCGCAGGCTCGGCCCTGACGGCCGAGATCGGGCAGCTTAAGGCCTCAGAGCAGCTCTCCTCCATGGAAATGATGGCAGTCGATCCCCTGCGGCGCATCATCTCCCCGCGCTTTTGGGCAGGCGTGATCTCCATGCCGATTTTGTCGCTGCTGTTCTGCCTCATCGGCATCTACGGGGGCAAGCTTGTGGGAGTCGACTGGCTGGGACTTGATGACGGCATTTACTGGTCGGGCATGCAGTCAAGCGTGGATTTGGTTTCCGATGTGGGCAACATGATGATCAAGGCGGTCGTGTTTGCGGTGGCCTGCACCTGGATTGCCCTGTTTAACGGCTACGATTGCATTCCCACTTCCTCCGGGATCAGCTCGGCCACCACGGCCACGGTGGTGCAGTCTTCCCTGGCAGTTTTGGGTCTTGATTTTGTGTTGACGGCTTTGATGTTTTAAAAGGTTTAGCGATGAAATTCAGCAAGGTAGAATTTACGGTAGGTTTGTTCATGATCTTAGGCATCATTGCCGCGGTGGTGATGGCCTTGAAGGTATCGGGTCTGGTTTTGGACGGCAGCTCCAACACCTATACGGTGCACGCCAAGTTCGACAATATCGGCTCTTTGAAGCTGCGCGCGCCGGTGCGCATCGGCGGCGTGGTGATAGGGCGCGTGGAGAACATCTATTTGGACCAAGAATCCTTGGTGCCGGTGGTGGATATGGGCATCTACTCTCAATACAATCAGATCTCAAGCGAGTCCAAAGCCTCCATCCTGACGGCAGGCATCATCGGCGAGCAGTACATCGGCATCACTCCGGGCTTTTACGATGAAGATCTGGGCACGACGTACCTCTCCGACGGGGATTACATTCATGACACGGGCTCTGCGGTGGTGCTTGAGGATCTGATTGCCAAGTTCCTGTACGGCTCTTCGGCAACCGAAGGCGAGTAAAAAAGCCCCTGTTTAAGGTTTTGTGTTTAAAAGCGAGGTTTTTCATGTATAAAAAGTTGCTCTCCTGCCTGTGCGCAGGGTTTTTGGCGCTCTCAAGCCTTGGCGCTGCCAAGGCTTCCGATGTGGATATGACCGATCCATACAAAATGCTCACGACCGTGGCAGCCGAGGCTTTTGATGCCTTAAAGGCCAATAAGGACAGGATCAAGACCGATGTTGCGTTCAGAAAAGAACTCATCCGCCAAAAGCTTTTGCCCTATGTGGACACGGCCTATGCATCCTATCAGGTGATAGGAGGCGAGCTTAAGAATACCTCCAAAGAGCAGCGCGCAGCCTTCGTGGACGCCTTTGCCGAATATATCGTGGCCTCCTACGCTGAAGCCTTGGGCAAGTATGATGACCAAGAATTGGTCATGCCCGCCTATGAGCAGGTTGGCAGCGACGAGAGAATGGTCAACATCAAGTTTTTGATCCGTAAGGCAGGACAGGCCGATTTGCAGCTGGTGTTTAAGGTTCGCAAGAACAGGACCACCGGGGAGTGGAAGGCCTATGACATGGTGGCCGAAAACATCTCCATGCTCTCTGCCAAGCAAAGCGAGCTGACCCCCCTCATCCGCCAAAAGGGCATTGATGCGGTAACGCAATTGCTCATCGAGCACAACGCCAAAGTCAGCGCCGATCAGCCGGTGCCTGAGGCCTGACATGTTTGAGATATTAGACTCAAAGAGCGTGCCTGCTTTGTGGGAGCGGCGCGCGGAGATCTTCTTGGAGGACAGGGTCGATCTTAAGGATACCCGCCAAATCGATTCGGCCGGCATTGCCTTTTTGGTGCAATGGGCCAAGGCCCTGCCGCAGGGCAGGCTGAGCATTTTAAATGCACCCGACAATGCCGTGCGCCTCATCGCCACCTTTAAGCTGCAACCTCTGTTGCAGGTGCAATAGGCTTCTGTGTCAATTTTAAGAGGGGTCCTGCCCCTTTTTCGTTATGCGCATCAAAGAAAGTTACTTCATCATGGGCGGCATATGGCCGACGATTTGTGCCAAGGAGCGCTGCCTGCCGTGCCGGCCTTCATGTACCAAGAAGGCCGCCTTGATTCCTTTGCCGACGTGGCGCTGCTCATCATGGCTGCCACCATCATCAATGCCCCGGTGCAGCCTGTTGCAGGTTTTTTGGCCGATCAAAAGCCTCGTCCATGCCTGATGCCCTCAGGCATGCTTGCCGCCCGCGCTGGGCCAAAAAAGAAGATCAAACCTCCTCTTGAGCTTAAAGCATATCGCCGCCGTTTCCCGAAGCCCGGCTAAAAGAGGGTCTTGATTGACGGGCGCCGGGCCCCTTGCGGCCCGGGGGCTTAAAAAGACAGACAAGCCCCAAGATCAAGGGGCTGAAGGTTACTTCAAGGCGCCCTCTTGGTTTTGGGCGGCATCATCCTGCGTAGGATTTTGCTCTTTGAGCAGATCTTCTGCGCTCTGGCTTACAAAGCTTATGTCATCTTCTTTGCCCCACACAGGCATGAAGGCCAAATGCACGCCGTGGGCGCTCAGGCTTGGCAGCCACACTTGCATAAAATCGCTGCGCTTGATGCGCAAGACCTTGGTTTGAAGGCTTTGCTTTTGCATGAAGGCCAAGGCAAAGCGTTCGTGACACCACAAAGGCAGCAGCATGTCGCCCTCATCTTCGATCATCAAAGGTCCGCCCTTGGGATCTTCAAGCGCATAGATAATGCCGTGCTCGAAGGCCTTCTGCCAAAAATAAGATTCGCGGTACTCGTCGTTAAGACTTTGCACCGCCTCAAATTCTTTATCGCTAAGCTCAAACATGCTTTCATCCTGTTTAAATAATGAATTGGAAACGCAGGCAGGATCGGAGCCCCATATTTTGGATTTGATATCATAAAGCAGCTTAAAAGTGCTCATGTCAATACCCGCGCTTTAAGATGGGGGCCAAAAACTGCCCGGTGTAAGACTCTTTGCACTTGGCAACCTGCTCGGGGGTGCCGCAGGTTATCACCGTGCCGCCGCCGCTGCCTCCTTCGGGCCCAAGGTCAATGATGTAGTCGGCGCACTTGATGACATCCAAATTGTGCTCTATCACAATCACGGTGTTGCCCTCGTCCTTAAGCCTGGTCAAAACCTCGATCAATTGCTTGATGTCATGAAAGTGCAGGCCCGTGGTGGGCTCGTCGAGCACATACAAGGTGCGGCCCGTGGAGCGTTTGGAAAGCTCCTTTGACAATTTGATGCGCTGGGCCTCGCCCCCCGAGAAGGTGGTGGCAGCCTGCCCCAAGGTAATGTAGGAGAGCCCCACGTCCATGACGGTTTTAAGCTTGTTTTTAAGCGAGGGAACGGCCCCGAAAAACTCGCAGGCCTCCTCGATGGTCATGTCAAGAACCTCGGAGATGTTCTTGCCCTTGTATTTGACATCCAGGGTTTCGCGGTTGTAGCGCCGGCCTTGGCAGGCCTGACACTGCACGTAGACATCGGGCAGAAAGTGCATGGCAACCTTGATGGTGCCGTCGCCCTGGCAGGCCTCGCAGCGCCCGCCCTTGATGTTAAAGGAGAAACGCCCCGGGCCGTAGCCGCGGGCGCGGGCATCGGGTGTTTGGGCAAACAGATCGCGGATGCCCTGGAAGATCCCCACGTAGGTGGCAGGATTGGAGCGCGGGGTGCGGCCGATGGGGCTTTGATCGATCTTGATCAATTTGTCGAAGTTCTCAAGACCCTCGATGGCATCAAAGGGGGCAGGATCTTCTATGGCATAGGCAAGGTTAAGCTTGCGCAGGGCATGGCGCACCAAGGTGTCGTTGATTAAAGTCGATTTGCCCGAGCCCGACACGCCCGTGACCGCGATAAGGCCTTGGCAGGGGATCTTGACGGTAATGTTCTTTAGATTGTTGCCCCGGCAGCCTTTTAAGGTCAAAAAAGATCCATTGGGGTCAAAGAGGCGCTGTTTGGGCACTGCGATTTTGCGCCTGCCGCTCAAATAATCGCCCGTAAGCGACTCTTTGCAGGCGATGATGTCCTCAACCGTGCCTTTGGCCACGACCTCTCCGCCGTGCACGCCTGCCGCAGGCCCGATATCCAGCACAAAATCAGCCTGCCTGATGGCATCCTCGTCATGCTCCACCACAATCACCGTGTTGCCAAGATCGCGCAACCTGGTCAGGGCATCCAAAAGCTTTTGATTGTCTCTTTGGTGCAGGCCGATGGAAGGCTCGTCGAGGCAATACATCACTCCCACCAAGCCTGCGCCGATCTGGCTTGCAAGCCGGATGCGCTGCGCCTCGCCTCCTGAAAGGCTCATCGCCGCGCGCGAGAGGGTAAGGTAGCTTAAACCCACATCGACCAAAAAGCCCAATCGGGCCTTGATCTCCTTTAAGATCCTGTCGGCAATGGACTGCTCCTGCCTGTCAAGCTTCAAGTTTGAGAAAAACTCCAAAGCATCCTTGATGGAGAGATCGCTAACCTCAGGCAGCGATTTGTCGTTGACAAAAACGTGGCAGTACTCGGGCCTTAACCTTTTGCCATGGCAGGCAGGGCAGGGCTGCGGGGTCATGAGGTACCCAAGCTCCTCTTTGATCCACTGATGGGAGGTTTCCTTTAAGCGCCGCTCGTAATGAGGGATGAGGCCTTCGGGGGCAAGATGTTGCGCAGGATCGCCGTATAGGATCTGCAGCTGCTGCTTGCGCGTGAGGTCTTTCCAGGGCACATTACAGGGGATCTTAAAAAAAGCTGTCAGGGAATCGAGGGTCTTGTAAATGGTGGTAAAGCGCCCTTCCCAATTTTTGACGGCCTTATAGACGTCCTGATCATCTTTGGCGATGACCTTATGCTCGTCAAAGACCATTTTGACCCCCAGGCCGTCGCACTCGGGGCAGGCCCCGTGGGGATTGTTGAAGGAGAAGTTGCGAGGCTCAAGCTCGGGGATGGAGTAGCCGCAGATCGGGCAGGAGTACAAAGAAGAGTAAAGCTCCTCCTTGCCCTCCCCTTCCATGGGGGCGAGCACCGCCATGCCCTGCGCGGTCTTTAAGGCTGTCTCCACCGACTCGCAAAGGCGCTGCCTTAGATCATGACGGATCTTAAAGCGGTCCACGATGACCTCGATGGTGTGCTTGACCCTCAGCTTGAGCTCAGGGGGATCTGACAGATCGCAGATCTCATTGTCGATGCGGGCCCTGATAAAGCCGTTTTTTTGCAAATCGGACAACAGCTGCTTGTACTCGCCCTTGCGCCCGCGCACCACGGGGGCAAGCAGCATGTATTTTTCGCCCTCAGGGTGCTTTAAGATTTCATCTGTGATCTCGGTGACCGTCATGGCCTTTAACACCGTGCCGTGCTCGGGGCACTTGGCCGCGCCGATGCGGGCCCACAGCAGCCTCAGGTAATCGTGGATCTCGGTGATGGTGCCCACGGTGGAGCGGGGGTTGTGGGAAGTGGATTTTTGCTCGATGGAAATGGCAGGGGAGAGGCCTTCGATCATCTCCACGTCCGGCTTGTCCATCAATTGGAGGAATTGGCGGGCATAAGCTGACAAAGACTCCACGTAGCGTCTTTGGCCTTCGGCATACAAAGTGTCAAAAGCCAGCGATGATTTGCCCGAGCCTGACAGGCCCGTGATCACGCACATCTTGTTGCGCGGGATGGTGACGCTCAGGTTTTTAAGATTATGGGTCTTAGCGCCGGTGATAACGATATTGTCCATGGGTTTTTTAAGCTTCAAGGGGTCTTGGCAAACAAAACGAGGCGCCCAAATTTTCGTTTGGGCCTTCTATTATAGCGGCATTCGCAGGGGGCGGCAGTTTCCCGAAAATTAAGCGCAAAAAGGGCGGGGACAGCCTTTTTCAACTTTGCGCCAAAGAGGGGCATAAGGCTTGCAAAAACGGCTTTAGAACATGGGTTTGCGCAGTTTTTTGGCAAATTAAAAACAGTGGCAAAATCCCTGCTCTTTGCTATCATAAGCTTCATAAGAATTTTGAAGCTTTAAAGCGTCTCATTCTTTTAAGCAAAACAAGATTTATACGTACATACATTGAGTTAAGGAAACATCAAAGCAGGAATAAAGACATGGCAAGAGGCGTCAATAAAGTCATTTTGATCGGCAATTTGGGCGAGGAGCCCAACTGCCGCACCATCAACACCGGCAGCCTGGTGTGCAATTTTTCCATGGTGACCAACGAGGTCAGGCGCAATCCCGCCACGAACACTTTAACCGAATATGCCGAATGGCACCGGGTGGTCTTGTGGGGCAGATTGGCCGAAAATGCCCAAAAGTTTTTGCACAAAGGCTCGCCCGTCTACATTGAAGGCAAGCTCAGATCTCACTCTTATACCGACAAGCAGGGGATCAAGCGCTACATGACTGAAGTGGTGGCCGATGACATGACCTTTTTGGGCTCCAGACCCCAGGGTCAGGATGCCGGGCGCGATTACCAATCGCAGGGCGCTCATGCAGGATCTCCTTACCAGGCCCAAGAGAGCGAGCCTTACGGCGGATCTGCTCCTGCTTACGGTCAGGATCAAGCCTACGGCGGCGGCCGGATCTACGGGACTCAAAATGCAGGCACCCAAGGCTTCGGCACGGCTCCTGCGGCGGCACCCTCGCCCTACGAGAGTGCTGCTCCCGCCCCTGCCAAGGCTCCCTCTTACGGTGCTCCTGCCGAGAGCGGCTCTTACGACGGCACTTCCCGGGACTTTGGCCCTTCCCCTTATGGCAGCAGGGGCATGCCTGCCCAAAACCCCTACGACAAAGTGCCTGTGCAGCAGCAGAGTCCGTCTTCGGCCGCGCCTCAAAGCTCTTTTGCTCCTGTCGAGCCTTCAACACAGGATGAAGGCGAGGATGAGATCCCCTTTTAGTCAAATCCCCGCGGGCACCTCAGAGGCCCGGGGCACGATGGGGCAGGCTTTATGCGCGGAGTCAACAAAGTCTTCTTGATTGGCACCTTGGGCGACGAGCCTGCCTTGCGCACCGTCAAAAGCGGCGTGCCTTATGCCTTTTTGACGGTGCAAACTTTCGAAGAGCCTGATCTGCGCTTTCAGGGCAGACCGTCACCCTCTGTGCAATGGCACAAAGTCTTGCTGTGGAACGCTCAGGCGGCAGCCTCCCGCCTTTTGCACAAAGGCATGCTCGTGTATCTTGAAGGCAAAATCAGGACCGTCTCTTATGCAGATGCAGGGGCCGTCAGACGCCAAAGCACCCAAATTGAGGCCGAGGTTCTCAAGATCCTGGATGATCATAAAGCCGCGGCAGCCTTTGAGGAGGCGGTTTTTGCCTATAACCGGCGCTTTTTGGCAGGCAAAGGCCTTGAGAGGGGCAACAGCGAGGGCCTGTCGTCCAATCTGCGCGGCACCTATGTCAAAGGCGATCCTTTCGGCTCTGAAGGCTGAAGTCTTAAGCCCCGGGAGGATGCAGGAAGCTTTCAAGACTGCTTAAACCCAAGAAGGCTGCGGATTTTGTTTGCGGCCTTGCGAGGGTTTGAGTCTTGAGGGGGCGGATCTGACCTTTTTAAAGCCTGAAAATCATAAAAAAGAGGCTTTTTGACCTGCCAAAGGCTTTAAAAGCTTTCTGCATCGTAAAAATATAGCCTTTTAAGCTTAGGCAAGATTTAAGCAAAAACGCGTGCTATGTTATACTAACGCGCATCAGTGCATACTCGCAGTTTTCCCTAATACTACAAAAACTTAAGGGAAGCAGAATTTCAACTTCGGTATTTAGGCCCAAGCATGTTTAAAAAGCTTCGTGGCATGTTCTCCAACGACCTGTCAATCGATTTGGGAACTGCCAATACACTCGTATACGTAAAGAACAAAGGCATTGTGTTAAACGAGCCTTCGGTGGTGGCGGTGCGTCTTGATAAAAGCGGCGGCTCGCAGCGCAAAGTCGATGCGGTGGGCAAGGCTGCCAAGAGGATGCTCGGGCGCAACCCCGACAATATTGAAGTCATCCGTCCCATGAAGGACGGCGTGATTGCAGATTTCCAGTACACCGAGAAAATGCTGCAATACTTCATCGAAAAAGTATTGGTGGGCTCCCATTTTTTCCCTTTCAAGCCCTCTCCGCGCGTTCTGGTATGCGTGCCCTGCGGCGCCACGCAGGTTGAAAGGCGCGCCATTCGCGAGTCGGTCGAGGGTGCCGGGGCCAGCGAGGTATTTTTGATCACCGAGCCCATGGCCGCAGCCATCGGCGCGGGGCTGCCCGTCTCCGAGCCTGCCGGATCCATGATCGTGGACATCGGCGGCGGCACCACCGAGGTTGCCATCATTTCGCTCAACGGCGTGGTTTATTCATCCTCGGTGCGCATCGGCGGCGATCGCTTTGATCAGGCCATCATCAATTACGTGCGCAATACCAAGCGCTACGAGATCGGCGAGGCCACGGCCGAGCGGATCAAAATTGAAATCGGATCTGCTTATGCCGAGCAGGAGATGCACGAGAAGGAAGTGCGCGGCCGCAGCGTGGTCGAAGGCGTGCCCCGTTCCTTTACCTTAAATTCAAACGAGATCTTGGAAGCTCTTTCAGACCCCATCAAGGGCATCGTCAGCGCCGTGCGGGTGGCTTTGGAAAAATCGCCTCCCGAACTGGCCGCCGACATCGCCGAGCGCGGCATGATGCTCTCAGGCGGCGGGGCATTGCTGCATAACCTTGACAAGCTGTTGCGAGAGGAGACCGGCATTCCCGTGATCGTGGCCGATGATCCTTTGACCTGCGTGGCCCGCGGCGGCGGCCGTGCTTTGGACATGTATGATGCACAGGACAACGAAATCTTCGATTGATAAGAAAGTGCGTCTTGACATTTAATTAATTTGATTGGCAATCAAAAGGCGCGGCAGCGCCTTTTTGGAGAGTTAGTGATCAAGCCTGAAACTCCGAGCTTGCTGATTAATTTTCGATTCGCTCTCATTTTCTTCTTGTCGGTCATTTTGCTGGTGGCCGATCTCAGGTTGAAGGTGCTGAGCGATTTTCGTTATTACTTAGAATCGGCTCTTTACCCCGTGTTAGTGTTCGCCGACTCCCCGCGAACGGTCTCGGATGCTGTGTCTTCGCAATTTAAAAGCCGCAGCGAGCTTATCGAGGAAAACGAGCGTTTGTCCTCGGAAAACTATTTGCAGCGGGCCGATTTGCTGCGCCTGAAGGCTTTGGAGCAGGAAAACGAGGCCATGCGCAAGCTGCTCAACTCGCCTTTGAAAGAGACTTCGCGGCGCATGCTCGCCGAGGTGGTGGATGTGGCCACCAATCCTTATTTGCAGCGCGTGGTGGTCAACCGCGGCTTAAGCTCGGGCGTCTACGAGGGCATGCCGGTCATCACCGACGAGGGGCTGGTAGGCCAGGTCATCAAGGTCAACTACTCATCAAGCTGGGTGCTGCTTTTGATTGACCCAAGCTCGGCCATCCCGGTGCTCGATACCCGCAATCAGATCCGCGCCATCGTCAACGGCACGGGATCTCACGACGAGCTTGAAATCAGCAATGTCCCGCGCTCCACCGACATCCGCCAAGGCGATCTTTTGGTTACCTCGGGGTTGGGCAATGTCTACCCCGAGGGGTATCCCGTGGCCATCGTCACCTCGGTGGGGTTTTCCGAGACCCAGCCTTTTGCCGACGTGAAGGCCAAGCCTCTGGTGGACTTTGATCGCATGCGCTATGTGCTGATGTTCTGGTATGAAAGACAAAGCCTCAACGACAGCCGTTACGTAAAAGAAAAAGAACTCACCGACGGCAAGGTGATCTTGCGCGAGGCGCGCATCAAGAGGCTCATCGAGTCCATGTCGGGCCCGGGCAAGCGCGACAGCGAGAACGCAGAGGAGAGCGCCAATGAACAATAACGCAGGCCCCGGGCACTCGACTGTTTTGCTGTTCGTGCCGCTGGCAATGGCCGCCATGATGTTCATGATCTGCCGCCTGCCCGAGGCGATGGGGCCCTACAGACCCGATCTTTTGAGTTTGGTGCTGATCTTTTTTGCCATCTTCGATCAAAAGCGCATCAACATCGAGGTTGCCTGGCTGTGCGGGCTGATTTTGGATCTGTTAAGCGGCTCGCCTTTGGGCCTCAATGCCTTAGGCTGTGCCTTGCAGGTATACCTTGTCATCTCGCAGTTTAAAAAGTTTGCCTTCTTTGCCCGCTGGCAGCAGTCCGTCGTCATTGCCTTGGTCAACTTTATTGCCATGGTGCTCGGCTACTGGATAGGCCACATCATAGGCAGACCCGATTACAGCGTAAACTTTATTTCTCACACGGTTGTCACCGCCTTGTTGTGGTCCCCGGTATCCTTGGGATGCGCCTTCTTGTGCGGAGTGTTTGCCGTATCGGCGGTAAAAGAAAAGGAGCACTAAATGCAAAAACTTATCTTGGCCTCAGGCTCGCCGCGCCGCAGGGATTTTTTAAACAACATGGGCATAAGCTTTGTCATACAGTCCCCCGATGTGGACGAGACGGCTTTGGAAAACGAATCCCCCTCGCAGCTTGTGATGCGTCTGTCAAAGCTCAAGGCCATGTCCGTCTCGGCGCAACATCCGCACGATGTGGTGCTCTCGGCCGACACCGTGGTGGTCATAGACAATGAGATCTTGGGCAAGCCCTCAGATCGTGCCGATGCCAAGGCCATGATCAAAAAACTCTCGGGGCGCACCCACGAGGTGTTTACGGCCGTGTGCGTGTGCCAAGGCAGCCGCTGCGAGCAGATCATGGAGATCACAAAGGTCACCTTTGCTCCCTTAAGCGACGAGCTTATCGACTTGTACGCAGCCTCGGGGGAGTGCGACGATAAATCCGGTTCCTATGCCCTGCAGGGCATTGCCGCCATGCTCATCGAAAAGGTGGAAGGCTCGGTCTCCTCGGTGGTCGGGCTGCCTGCCTGTCAGACCAGGGAGCTTTTGCAAAAGTTTGGGATTAACCCGGGGCCCGTCAGCGCTGCTTAACAAGGATAGCGGTTTTCAAATTCCTCATTGTCGGAAGAACAGTCTATGTCAGATGAAGCCAAACAAATATTGTGGAACAAGTACGGCGTCGATGAGAGCGTCATGAACAAAGCCCTGTCGCTGATTGGCAGCAAGAAAATCGATTTTGGCGACATCTTCTGTCAAAGGGCGGTGTCAGAAAGCTTTGCCCTTGAAGAAGGCATAGTCAAAGGCGGATCTTATGACATCATCGCAGGGGTCGGCGTGCGCGCGGTCTCAGGCGAAAAAGAAGGCTTGGCCTTTGCCGACAGCTTAACCCCCGAGGCCATCATGGAGTGCGCAGGGGCGGTCAAAAGCATAGGAGATGGCAGCTCATCTTTTGAGGTCAAACTAAAAGATCCCGTAAGGTTCAAGCCCCTGTATGTCAAAGACAATCCCATAGAAAGCCTTGAGAGGGCAAAAAAAGCCGCCATTTTGGAGCGTCTTGACAAGATTGCCAGGCAAAAAGACCGCAGGGTGGTCCAAGTAATGGCCTCGCTAAGCTCCGAGCACTCGGTCATGATTGTCTGCGATACGGACGGGAGGTTGTGCAGCGACATCAAGCCCATCGTTCAGCTGTCTTTGACGGTCATCATGCAAAACGGACAACGCCGCGAGCGCGGCTTTGCCTCCAACGGCGGAGCCTTCCTCTTTGACGAGCTCATCAATGAAAATACTTTAGAAGATCTGGCAGATGAAGCGGTGCGCACCGCAAGCGTCAATCTTGAGGCCATCGAGGCTCCTGCAGGCACCATGAACGTGGTCTTGGGCGCAGGCTGGCCCGGGGTTTTGATCCACGAGGCGGTGGGACACGGATTGGAGGCAGATTTCATCCGCACCAAGACTTCGGCCTTCACGGGCAAATTCGGCCGGCAGGTGGCATCCCCTGTCTGCACCATCGTCGATGACGGCACCTTGCCCAAAAGACGCGGCTCGGTAAGCTGCGATGACGAGGGCACCGCTCCGCAGTGTCTGACCCTCATTGAAAAAGGGGTGCTGGTCGATTGCATGAAAGATCGCAAAAATGCAGCTCTCATGGGCGCCAAGTCCACGGGCAACGGCAGGCGCGAGTCTTATCAGAGCAAACCTCTGCCCCGCATGACCAACACCTACATGCTCCCCGGGGACTATGACAAAGAGGAGATCATCTCCTCGGTCAAAAAGGGCATCTATGCGGTCAACTTTGCAGGAGGGCAGGTGGATACCACCTCGGGGCGCTTTGTCTTCTCAGCCTCAGAGTCCTATTTAATCGAAAACGGACGCATCAGCGCACCCATCAAGGGCGCCACCCTGATAGGAAACGGGCCTGAAACCATGCAGAAAGTCTCCATGGTGGGCAATGATCTTAAATTTGATCAAGGCATAGGCATGTGCGGCAAGTCAGGGCAGCAGATCCCCGTGGGCATAGGTCAGCCCACCTTAAAGGTGGATGCCCTGACCGTGGGCGGATCGGAGACGGGAGCTTAAGGGCGCAGGGCTCTTACTTTTGGATTTGCCCTATAAGCTTAAAACAAAAATCAGGCGCCAAGCGGCATTCATAAGCCGTTTTTGCCCAAAATCGCTCCTAAACAAAAAGGCCCGAAGCTCTTTAGCGCTTTGCAGTCAGAGTCACAGGCAGCGGGGCCTGCGTTCTTTTTTGCTCCGACTTTAAGTATTGATATAAAGCGCGGGCGGCAGGACGGTCGGGCAGTCCTGAGGATAATTCGTCATGGGCCCTTTTGATGAGGGTGCGCAGTTTGTTGCGATCGGCATCGCGCACGGCCGCGCAGTACTCGTTTAGGGCTTTGACTCCGCCATGGATGAGGTTTTCTCTGAGGTTCTCAAGGCGCTGAGCTTGCGGATCGGCCTTGGCGGCGGAGCCCTGCATTTTGACCTGCCCGATAAGCTCGTCAAGCTCATGGTTTCGCATCAGCTTGGCTGCATATTGAAGCTGCCTGCGCCTTTCATCGGAGTTGCGCTTCATGGAGCGGGCGAGGATCAGAGCCTCTCTGACCTCCTCGTCGGGAAAAGTCAGAGCGTCAAAGCTTTGTTTGCCGAGGTTGGAGAGATCTTCGGCCAGTTTCCTGATTTTTTGGGCTTCGCGCTTGTGGGCCGAGCGGGACAGCTCGTCAGGCTCTTGGTCAAATCCTTCAAAATGCTCTTGTACAGCCATGGTGTTCACCCTAAAATTGTTTCATTCATTATATGTGCTCTGTCAAGTGCCTTGGGAGAATCCATGAAAGAACCTGTCAAAGTTGCCTTAATCGGCTGCGGGGCCATCTCCCCGGCTCACGCTCAAGCCTTGCTCAATAACCCTAAGGTTAAACTTGCCGCCCTGTACAATCGCAACAAGGCAAAGGCTGTCTATCTTAACGAAAAGTTCAGGCTTGATGCTGTGCTGTATGACGATTATGACAAGCTTCTTTTTGAGTCCGACATTCAAGCTGCAATCATCTGCCTGCCTCCTGCGCAACACTGTCAGTTTGCCCTCAAGGCCATGCACAGCGGCCGGCATGTATTGGTGGAAAAGCCCATGGCCCGCTCTCCTCTTGAGTGCAGGATCATGAAGAAGTGCGCCGAGGATCACAACCTTATCTTGGGCGTGATTGCCCAAAACCGCTACAAAGATCCTGTCTTTAAGCTCAAAGAGTGCTTAAAAAAGCAGATCTTGGGCAAGGTAAATTCGGTTTACGTCAACTCTTTTTGGTGGCGCGGCGGCAGCTATTACGACATGGCCTGGCGGGGCACCTGGGCCGTCGAAGGCGGCGGGGCCTTGATGAGCCATGCCTGCCATCAACTGGACATGATGATCTATTTGCTGGGCATGCCCTTATCGGTGCAGGCCCATATGTGCAACCTGACCCACGATAACAGCGAGTGCGAAGACACGGTCAGCGCCGTGTTTGAATACGAGGGTTTTGAGGCCTTCTTAAACTGCTCTTTAAACTATCATGAGGAAAATCAGGATATCGTGGTGCAATGCGAAAAGGGCATGTTGAAGATCCCTTATGCATTAGAGTGTTACGAGGCCCTGCCCAACGGCTATCCTGCGGTCAACGCAAAGTTAAAAGAAAAGGTGCAGGCCTTTTATGAGGGACTTCCCGGGCTGCCCTTGCACAGGCACGAGGCTCAGATCGCCAATTTCATTGACGCCGTAAGAGGCGAGGCGCCTTTGGAGATCACGGCGCAAGACGGGTGCAATGTCATCGATCTCATCAATGCCATTTATTATTCTGCGGTCAAAGGCTGCAAGACGGCGTTGCCTTTGGATCCGAGCCTTGAGGTGTTTGATACCGACAAACGCGTGCAGTTTTTGCCTCGTTTTTACGAAAAGCATCTGTTTGTGGAGAGCAAGGAGAACCTTGCCATCAGCCTGGGGGCAGATTCCAAAAAGCCCGGGGCCTGACTTTGCCCATTGCAAGAATATCTTAAAGAATAAAAACCCCCGGGCCAAGAAACCCAAAACCCGACACAGAGGACAATACATGGCAGATTTTATGGCAGACGTTGAGGATAAACGCCGCAACCTTGAAAACACGGCTTTACAGGTGGTGCAGATGGCCAAAGATGCAGGCGCCAATCAATGCGAGGCCGTCATCACCCAAGGCGAGGGCCTTGAGGTGTCCACCAGGCAGCGCAAGGTCGAGGAGATCTTGTTTAACCGCGGCTCGTCATTGGATATCGTCGTCTATAAAGATCACCGCCGCGGCAGTGCCTCCACCACCGACTTTTCGGCGCAGGCCTTAAAAGATTGCGTGCAGGCAGCCCTGAGCATTGCCTCCTACTCAGACCCCGATCCATATGCCGGGATCTGCGATGAAGAACTTTTGTGCAGGGAGCTGAAAGATCTGAAGCTTTTGCATGAGCTCAAAAGCGATCCCGAGATTGGCATCAGCCTTGACAAAGAGTGCGAAGAGCAGGCTTTGGATCTTCATCACCCCCTCATCAAGGACAGCGACGGCGCCTCATATGAAAGCGATCTGGGCATCAGGGTCATCGCCAACTCCCACGGCTTTTGCAAAAGCAAGGCGGGCACTTCCCACTGTTTGAGCTTAACCTTGATCGGGGAGCAGGATGGGCGCATGCAGCGCGGTTTTGGCTACAGCTTAAGCCGCAGCTTTCAAGGCTTGCAAAGCACCGGGACAATCGTTCAGGAGGCGTTGGATCGCACTCTCTCCAAGCTTGGGGCAAAGCAGGTGCCCACCGGCAAGTACAAGGTGATTTTCTCGCGCAATGCCGCTTTGTCATTATGGGGCCATCTGCTCGGGGCAATTTCGGGCGGGGCCGTGTACCGCAACATGACCTTTTTAAAAGACAAGCAGGGCACTGCAATCTTCCCTGAGTTTATCTCCATCAAAGAAGATCCTTTTATAAAAGGCGGGTGGGGTTCCAAGAATTTTGACGGCGAAGGCCTGGCCGTGCATGAGGGGATGATTGTCGAGCACGGCATCCTCAACATGTATCTGCTTTCAACTTATACGGGGCGCAAGCTTGGTCTCAAATCCAATGCTCACGCAGGGGGCACGGCCAATTTGGAGATCTTGGCAGAAGGGCATCAGAGATCTTTTGATGAATTGTTGCGCGAGGCAGGCGAAGGATTGGTTATCACCGATGTCATGGGCCAGGGAGTGGATTTGGTCAGCGGCAATTACTCGCGCGGGGCCAACGGCTATTACTTTAAAAACGGCCAAAAGGTTCACGCAGTAGAAGAGATCACCATTGCCTCCAATTTAAAAGACATCTTTGCAGGCATCGCCCTTGTGGGCACCGACTATGATGATCGCCACAAGATTAAGACAGGATCGATCCTCATTGAAAACCTGAGCGTTTCGGGGTGCTGACGGGGTTTTATAAAGCCTGCCCCGGGACTTCTTTGGGAGATCCCGGGCCTCAAAAGAGAGCTTAATCTTCATCGCTCTTGCCTCAAAGGATCATCAGGCAGGGCTCCTTTCTATCTTAGCGTTAGATTTTGTGAATAATTTTCATAAAGCCAAGATCTCCTTTTTATCACTTTTCTTCTCTTGGCGTTGCAGAATTTGCAGATCGCAAAAACTTGAGTGCATTCACATTTTGTAACAGCACAGGCCGTATAATACTCACAATGTTTAACATGAAAAACCCCTCGTGTCCGTGTCCGGGCCGCCGCGGTTCGGCGGAGGCTTTCTTTTAATGGTTGCATAGATCCTGCTTTAAAGCAGGGCTGCTTTGGTCAAGACAACATGTTGCGGCATTCTTAACATTGCAGAGGTACTTTCCCGTATGAATAAAGAAGAGATCATCAATGAATTTATAGAGGTCGGCAGGATCCTCTATGAGCGCGGTTATGCCACGGGATCGGCAGGCAACATGTCGGCTGTGCTTCCCGACGGCACCGTGGTCTGCACACCCACGGGCTCGTGCCTGGGCAGGCTTGATCCCAAGAACCTGTCCATAGCGGACATGGAAGGCAATCTGCTCTCAGGCCCCAAGGCCACCAAGGAGGTGTTGTTTCACCTGGCCATTTACCGCAACAACCAAGAGCAAAAAGCCGTGGTCCATCTGCATTGCTGCTATTGCACGGCCTATGCCTGCCTAAAAGATCTCGACCCCTCAAGCGTGCTGCGCCCCGTTACCCCCTATGTCGTGATGCGCATGGGCGATGTGCCTCTGATCCCTTACTATAAGCCCGGGTCCATTCATCTTGCAGAAGACATCGGCGCCGTTGCCGCTGGACACAATGCCTTTTTGATGGCCAATCACGGCATGATAACCTGCGGTCGCACCTTAAATGAGGCCATGTGCAATGCCGAGGAGCTTGAGGCCTCCTGCAAACTCTATTTCCTGTTAAAAGGGGAAGAGTCGCGCATCCGTTACCTCAATGACGAGCAGATCCAAGAGTTGAGGAAGTAATATGCCCAAGTTTGCTGCCAATCTGACCACGCTGTTCAAAGAGGTTCCCTTCTTGGACCGCTTTGGCGAGGCTGCCTCCTGCGGCTTTGAGGCCGTCGAGTTTTTGTGGCCTTACGAGTACAAAAAAGAGGAATTAAAGCAGATCTTAAAGGAGAACGCTCTTAAGCTTGTGCTTTTTAACACCGTCGCAGGCGACGTGTCAAAAGGAGAGTGGGGCCATGCGGCCATCCCGGGGCGCGAGGCCGATTTTAAAGATGAGATAGAGATGGCTTTGGACTATGCCGATGCCTTGGACTGCCCGACCGTGCACGTGATGCCCGGGGTGGTGCCTTATCCTTGGGAAAAAGAGCTGTGCCGTCAGACTTTTATCCAAAACCTGCGCAAGGCTGCCGATCTTTTTGCAAAGCATGGCAAGAAAATCACCTTGGAGGCTTTGTGCCCCGACGTCAAGCCGCGCTACCTCTATCAGAGCCAGTATGAAACCATGGAGCTGCAAAAGATCATCGCCAAAGACAATGTCTTCACGCAGCTTGACACCTTCCACGCCCAGATGGTCGACGGCAACCTGACAAGGCTGATCCGCGATTTTGCAGGCGTCTACGCTCACGTGCAAATTGCCGCGGCCCCGAGCCGCCATGAGCCTGATGAAGGCGAAATCGATTACTCCTATATCTTCAGGCTGTTTGATGACGTTGGCTACGACGGTTTCATCGGCTGCGAGTACAACCCGCGCGGGGACACCAAGGCAGGCTTGCAGTGGCTAAAACCTTACCTTAAGCCTTAAAGGCTTAAGGCATGCTTTCCATGATGAATCATAAAAAACCAAGGGCAGCTTAAGCTGCCCTTCATATAGGAGAAATGAAACGTTATTTCTAACGATTATTTTAAGGTAATGATGGATTTGCCGGTCATCTCCTTGGGGATTTCCATACCCATCAGGTACAGCATGGTGGGGGCAATGTCGCTTAGGCGGCCGTCCTCGCGCATGAGTGCATCGCGCCCCACGTAGATGAAGGGCACGGGCAGGTTGGTGTGAGCGGTGTAAGGCTGACCTGTGCTCAGATCTTTCATGCGCTCGCAGTTGCCGTGATCGGCGGTGATGAGGCACTCGCCTCCGACCTTTTGCAAAGACTCTACCACGCGGCCGATGCAGGCATCGACGGCCTCTACGGCCTTGACGGCAGCCTCATAGACGCCGGTGTGGCCCACCATGTCGCCATTGGGGTAGTTGCAGATGATGACGTCGTATTTGCAAGACTCGATGGCGGCGCATAACTTGTCGGTCAGCTCGCCCGAGCTCATTTGAGGTTGCAGATCGTAGGTGGCAACCTTGGGGCTTTGCACCAGGATGCGATCCTCGCCATCAAAGACGGTCTCGACGCCGCCGTTGAAGAAGAAGGTGACGTGGGCATACTTCTCGGTCTCGGAGATGCGCAGCTGGGTCTTGCCGTGGGAAGAGAGCCACTCGCCCAAGGTGTTGACCAGATCTTCAGGGGGGTAGGCGCAGGCGGTATTGATGTCGGCTGCATACTGCGTGAGCATGACAAAGTCGGCAAGCTTGGGGGTTGCCTTGCGCGCAAAGCCGTCAAAATCGGGGTTGACGAAGGATCTGGTGATCTGACGGGCGCGGTCTGCCCTGAAGTTCATGAAGATGACGCTGTCGCCATCTTCCATGGGGACCTTCTCCCCTATCACCGAAGCCTTGACGAACTCGTCGTTCTCGCCGCGGTCGTAGGCTGCCTGCAGGGCATCCTTGGCAGAGGCAAAAGGCTCGAAGGCGCTGATGCCCCGGGTTAAGACATCATAGGCCTGCTCGACGCGATCCCAGCGGTTGTCGCGATCCATGGCGTAGTAACGGCCGGTGATGGAGGCAAAGCGGCCGACGCCCAATTCTTGGAATTTCTTTTCAATAAGCTCGATGTCAGCCATCGCCGAGCGCGGAGGCACATCGCGGCCGTCGAGGAAGGCGTGGAAGTAAAGCTTGGCGGCGCCGCGATCGGCTGCAAGCTTGAACATGGCCATGATGTGCTGCTGATGGCTGTGCACGCCGCCCGGGGACATCAGACCCATGACGTGAACGGCCTTGCCTGCCTTCACGGCCTTGTCCACGGCCCGGCACAGAGTGGGATTGGCAAAGAAATCGCCATCTTCGATGGCCTTGGTGATCCTGGTCAATTCCTGGTAAACCACGCGGCCTGCACCGATGTTGGTATGACCGACCTCGGAGTTGCCCATCTGTCCGTCAGGCAAGCCTACGTCAATGCCTGAGGCGAGAATGTCGGTATGGGCATACTTGGCGCATAAACCGTCGAGCACCGGAGTCTTGCCATTGGCAACAGCGTTAAATTGGGTTTCTTTGTTGTCGCCCCAGCCATCCATGATGATCAGGGCTAAAGGTTTTTTAGCGGCCATAAATCGTTCTCTAAATGAATCATCAACAGGTTTAAAACAAGTGTATTTTAACCGCTTTTAGGCCCCATAGAGGATTTGTCGGTCCCTTTTTGCGCACTTATGGTGTAGATTATGGCTAATATGATCTGCAATTATGAGATAAGATGATCCGCTTGGAATTGAATCTGCTATAGCAGAAAGATCATCTTAGGAAGAGTACTGAAATAACATCAATAAGTTAATATGATCAGCCCATATCCCGCAGACTGATTATGAAAGCCATCACTGAATTTACTGCCGATTTTAAATTATTTGAGCATATCATCGAACAATGCAATCTTAATGAGCGCCAAAGGCGCACCATGTGCGCCTGCGTGGCTGAAAGCATAGGTTACGGCGGCGTCGCGGCGGTTGCTTCCGGTCTCAATATTGATCCAAAAACCGTGCGCAAGGCCATGGCAGAAATAAAGGAAGGCACTCCTTTGCCTTGGAACCGTCTGCGCGCCAAGGGCGGCGGCAGGAAAAAGCTCATTGTCAAACAAGAAGGCCTGTTGGCAGAGCTCAAAAAACTTCTTGACGATCGCACTTACGGCAGTCCTCGGGATTTAATCTGCTATACGAATTTAAGCCTGCGCAAGATTAAAGAGCACCTTGCAGCCAAAGGATTCAACATCAGCCATACTGTGGTCGGAGAAGCAATTGAAAGCCTCGGCTACAGCAAACAGCGCAACCGAAAACTGCTCCAAGTCGGTCCCAAACATCCTAACCGCGATGCACAGTTCAAGTTTATCAATGCCAAGGGCAGGGAATGGGTGGAAAACGGCCTGCCGCTGATATACATCGACTGCAAGAAGAAAGAAAATTTGGGAAACTTCAGCAATTTTGGCTTGGAATACCGGCAGAAGGGAGATCCTCGCCAAACCTCAGACCATGATTTCTTAATCAAAGAGTTGGGCAAAGTTGCTCCATACGGAGTATACGTGCTGAATGATAATACCGGATTTGTAAACTTGGGCACCGGCTCGGACACTGCGGAGTTTGCAGGAGAAAGCGTCAAGCGCCGGTGGCTGAGCATAGGCAAGCCTGCCTTCAACAGCAACAGGCTCTATATAGTGTGCGACAGTGGCGGAAGCAATGGCCGGCGGCTGCGGCTGTGGAAATGGGTATTGGCAGAGATCGCACAAGAACTCAATCTTGAGATCCACGTTTCGCATCTGCCTCCCGGGACGAGCAAGTGGAATAAGATTGAGCATAGATTATTCTGCTGCATAACGAAGAATTGGGAAGGAAAGCCGCTGATAGATATAGAAACCGTGATTAAGCTGATAAGCAGCACGACGACTGCCGCAGGACTTAAGGTGCAGTGTACAGCTGACTACAATCAATATCAAACCGGCATAAAGATAAGCGATGAGGAGTTGGATACCATGGACATAGAGCGGATCAGTGATTTTCCTGAATGCAACTGCATAATCAGCGGGTTTAAAAACTAAGGGATGTTATTTCCTTACAGTTCCTTAGCTGTTTCTCCATTGCCAAGCCAATCAGCCGATCAGCCTGATCTGCCATAA
>CAZYXT010000019.1:0-27331 GCA_964651505.1 uncultured Enterobacterales bacterium | reverse complement strand
CCTTTTAAGAGTGCCCCGGGGGATGATTGTTGTCATTTAGACAAGACAAAAACGCCGCATTTTTTGCCCGGGATTTGCTTGTCTAGATCTCCGATATTGAGTATAATTCCGCTGTTTTTTGATTTTGTTCCGAATCGCCTATGGTTTGGACGTTGATAAATAATAAGTGAGGTGGTTTTCCACATGCCAGTCATTAAAGTACGTGAGAACGAGCCGTTCGACGTTGCCTTGAGACGTTTCAAGCGCTCTTGCGAAAAAGCCGGCATCTTAGCCGATGTAAGGGCCCGCGAATTTTATGAGAAGCCTACTACCGTACGCAAGCGTGCCAAGGCTTCCGCGATCAAGCGCCACGCCAAGAAGATGGCCCGCGAGAACGCGCGCCGCACAAGGCTTTACTAATCGCGCACTGTCGTAAAAGACATGGCTGTTTAGTTAAGTCTGGCAGGGCGTGCCAGCACAAGGGGAGGGCTGATGATTCAGCCCTTTCTCGTTTACGCGCAATATTCCTTCAAAAACTCTCCCATCTCATCATCGCCAAGCTTTACCGTCTTGCAAGCTCCCAAAGCTGTGGGGATCACATAGACGATCTGCCCTTGCCGCACCTTTTTGTCGTGGTGCATGCGCTCAATGAAGTCCTCAGGCTGCATGCCTTGAGGAACATCGGTGCTCAAAGAGCAGCTGTGCAAAAGCTCCATTACAAGGTTCAACTCGTCTGCGCTTAAGGCCCCCTGCTTGCAGGCATAGCGGCAGGCGAGGGCCATGCCGATGGCCACGGCCTCCCCGTGCAAGAGGGTGCCAAAGCCCAGATAAGACTCGATGGCGTGCCCAAAGGTGTGCCCCAGATTCAAAATGGCCCGCAAGCCGTGCTCTTGTTCGTCTTGAGCCACCACCAGGGCTTTGATCTGACAGCAGCGTCTTACCATGTAAGAGCAGATCTGTGCGTCAGGATGCATCAGAGTGTCTTTCCTCTCGTACAGATAGTCAAAAAACTCCCTGTCGTAAATGATGCCGTACTTGACCACCTCGGCCAAGCCTGCCGAGATCTCCCGCGGCGGCAGGGTCTTTAAGACCTCGATGTCGGCACATACGCAGCGGGGCTGATAAAAGGTGCCGATCATGTTTTTGCCAAGCTCGTGGTTGATGGCAGTCTTGCCCCCCACCGAAGAGTCGACCATGGCCAGCAAAGTGGTGGGAACCTGCACATAAGCAATGCCTCTTTGATAGGTGGAAGCGGCAAAGCCCGTCAGATCGCCTGCCACGCCCCCGCCCAAGGCAATGAGCGCCCCGTCGCGCCCGAGGTTTTGCTTGAGGCAATGGGTCAAAATCTGCATGTAGCTTTGGGCCGTCTTATACTGCTCGCCGTCGGGCAATTGGCACAAGCTTACTTTAAAGCCCTCCTCTGCCAAAGCTTGGCGCAGCTTTTCATAATACAGGGGGGCCACGATGTCGTTGCTTACCACCACCGCATCGTTAACCTTGGGGAGGGCCTTGCGGATCTGCTTTGCCGCAGGCAGATTTGAGCCCGTATAAATGGGATAGGAGCGATCTTTTAAGTCGACAATCAGTTCTTGCATCAAAAATCCTTTCAACCTCGCCTTTTACGATGATGTTGAAAGTATACCTTGGAACGGCCCCGCGGGCCATTTGGATTTGATGCGGATCCTTTGGGGGCCCTGCCTACAAAGCAAGGCTGCTTATGACATAGGCGATGCACGATGCCAAAGAATGAGTGCCCGTGGGCACCAGCATGTGGCACATGGAGCAAAAAAGCGGATCGCGCACGGCAAAGATCTTTTCAAGCTTGGCCCTTTGATCCAAGTCGCCTGCAATCACGGGACGGTTGGCATCGCCTGCCACGCGCGCAAACTGCGTGTCGACGTTGCAGTACAGATAAAGACACAGGGTATGGTTGATGATGAGGCTGCGGTTTTCCTCTTTTAAGATGATGCCTCCGCCTCCTGAGATCACGCAAAATCCGCTATTGCGCCCGAGAACCTCTTTTAAGACCTCAGTTTCAATCTTGCGAAACCCCTCTTCCCCGTCTTGTTTGAAGATCTTAGGAATGCTCCTGCCGTCCTCTGCGATAATCTCATCGTCCATGTCGATGAAAGGGATGTTCAAGGCAGAAGAGAGCCCCTTGCCCAGGGTGGTTTTGCCCGATCCCATCGGGCCAACCAAAAACAGCGGCACAGAGCGTTTATCGAGGGTTGAGGGCAGTCTTTGCATGGCTTGTTTTCCTTAAAAATCAGCAGGCAAAGTGCTAGAATAGGCGGTCATCGTGTTTTGTGCAAGAGGTTTTTGTGCCGGTTAAACGTTATATCCTACATGCCCTGCGGGTATCGGCAGGCGTGCTTGGTTTGAGCACGGCGTCGGCAGCGGCATTATTTGGCGAAGGCTGGGAAGACATGCCGGACGTGCAGTCGTTGAAAAACGTCAGCTACGAAATTCCCATGCAGATCTACACTGCCGATCACAAGCTCATCGGCGAGTTTGGAGAACACAAAAGATTCCCCGTCACCCTCGATGAAATCCCCTTAAAGCTGCAGCAGGCCTTTTTGGCCATTGAAGACTCAAGATTTCACGAGCACTCGGGCATCGATCCCATCGGCATCGGCCGCGCCTTGCTGGTGGCGGCGACCAGTGCCCGGGCCTCGCAGGGGGCGAGCACCATCACGCAGCAGGTGGCGCGCAACTTCTTTTTGTCCCGCGAGCGCACCCTCGATCGCAAATTAAAGGAGATCTTGATCTCCTGGCGCATCGAGCAGGTTTTAACCAAAGATGAGATCTTGGAGTTGTATTTAAACAAGATAGCTCTGGGGCACCGCGCTTACGGCGTGGCTGCCGCAGCGCAGGTTTATTATGGCAAAACCCTCGATCAGCTGACATTGGCCGAGATGGCCACCATCGCAGGATTGCCCAAAGCTCCTTCCACCTTAAACCCCATCACCAATCCCAAACGGGCCAAAGAGCGCCGCCACCTGGTGCTTGGGCGCATGCTGGCCTTGGGGTATATCACCAAGGAAGAGTACGAAGAGGCCGATGCGGCCCCCGCGCGCACCTATTATCATCAAACCCCCATCGAAGCCTATGCTCCCTACGTGGCCGAGGAGGCCAGGCAATATGTCCTGAGCGTCTACGGGGAAAAAGCCTATGTCGACGACATCAAGGTGATCACCACGGCAGACTCGCGCCTTCAAGAGCTGGCAAGCCTGGCCGTCTTCAAAGGGGTGACCGACTATGACACCCGCCACGGCTACCGCGGCCCTGCCCAAAACGTGATTGAGCTTGAAGACTTTGACAATACCCCCGAGGGCATCGAAGACTTTTTGCAAAAGGCAGACGATTTTCACTACATCAAGCCTGCCTTAGTGACGGCCGTCGATGACCGGAACAAGACCATAACCATCATCAAGCGCGATCTGTCAAGCGCCCTGCTGCCCTGGGAGAGCATCTCATGGGCGCGCGAGTTTAAAGGCGACTCCAATCAGGGTCCCGCTCCCAAAGTTCCTTCCGAATTTGCGGCAGTGGGCGATCTCATCTATACCTATGTAAACGATAAGGGGCAGGAGATGTTAACCCAGATCCCCGAGGTGGAGGCAGCCTTGGTCTCGGTGGATCCGCGCACGGCAGAGATCAAAGCCATGGTGGGGGGTTATGATTTTGCCAAGAGCAAGCTTAACCGCGTCTTTCAGGCCGTGCGCCAGACCGGCTCCAACTTTAAGCCTTTTTTGTACTCGGCCGCAGTGGCCAAGGGCATTTCCATCAATTCGGTGCTCCAAGATCTGCCCATCCGCACCTGGGACCCCGGGTCTCGCACCTGGTGGGAGCCGCGCAATTCGCCCAACCGCTTTGAAGGGCCCATGACCCTGCGCGAAGGGCTGGCCAAGTCCAAAAATGTGGTGACTTTGCGCCTGATGCGCCAGGTGGGCGTGCGCGATCTGGTGGAGCACTTAAAAAAGTTCAATATTGAAGTGCCCTCCCGCCAACAGTCTGAATCCATGGCCCTAGGCTCCGTGGAAATGACCCCCTTGCAGACGGTCACGGGCTACAGCACCTTTGCCAACGGCGGCTATATTCTCGAGCCCTACCTTATAAAAGAGATCTACAAAGGAGACGAGCTTATCTACAAAGCACCTCAAAGGCATGCAGGCTACGAGCTGCCCGACCGGGTCATCAACGGCATCCCTCTGATGTATGACGAGGAAGTGCCCTCCGATCCCAATGTCTTCAAGCAGGTGCTCTCTCATGATCATGCCTTTATCGTATCTGACATGCTCTCCTCGGTGATCTACGGAGGGCGCGGGGTGAACGGATCCTTCTACGGCACCGGCAGCAGGGCCGGGCGCTATACGGGCCGCGACGATCTGCACGGCAAGACCGGCACCACCAACGAAGTGCATGATGCCTGGTTCACGGGCTTTAACCGCAATTTGGCAGCCACCGCCTGGATGGGTTTTGACACAAGCCGCAACCTTGGGTACTCGCGCGTCACCGGGCCTGAAGGCGGAGCCTATTCGGCCCTGCCCATCTTTGCCTATTATTTCGGGCCTGCCCAAGAAGGGGTGGAATCATCGCCCCTGCCTGTGCCAAAGGGAGTCAGAAGACGCACCAATCAGTACGGGGTGACCGACTATGAGCTTGCAGGCAGCCGCGCCATCGATGAGACCGCCTCGCAAGATAATGCACCGGGCAACAATATCGATACCTCGGGCATCACCGAAGACTCCATCTTCTAATCGGCCTTTCCACGTCTTATGGAGAAGTCAACATAAGACGTGCAAGTCAATAACAGATTTTTAGGCTCTGAGGATGCCGCAACCTGCCCCGTTTTGGGCCTGTTCCTGCCTGCCAAACAAGCCCCTGCCTGATTTTGTGAACCATGATCACGTTACAATCGCAGGCAGTGTTGCGCGGGCGTCATATAACCGCTATAGTAAGCGCAAGCATATTTCAATAACTAAACAAAATGATCTTGCCGCTAAGAGCGCTTGAGTTTATAGAGGCAAACGCATGAGTGCCGATGACCTTGCCCTGAGCTTGATCCCCATTGCAGGCGATCAGCCCTGCGGCTCCAACTTAGAATACGATGATCTGTATTTAAAATTAGAAGAACTTGCCGAAGGCACCCCCGACACCCAGATGGGCGACAGCGTGGCCGAAGGCAAAGATCCGGATTTTTATGCCCTGCGCAAAACCTGTCTGCAATTATGGGAGCGCACCCGCGACTTGCGCGTGGCCTGCTACTTTACCTTAGCCTCCCTGAAGCTTGACGGTCTGCAGGGACTGCGCTTGGGGATCAAGGTCATAGCCTATCTGTTTGATGAGCTGTATGACGGGTTTTTCCCCACCCTTGATCCTGATGACGACAACGATCCCACCGAGCGCATCAATATTTTGGCTCTGATCTCCCCGGCCCCGGGATCGATGGCCGATACGGCCAATTGCTGCAGCCTGCTGCGCCAGATCAAATTGTGCAAGGCCCTGCCTTACACCTATCGGGACTATCTGGTGCTAAACGGCACTTTTGAGGCCGCAGGAGCGAGCGATTTGCCCGACATGGCTCTGTTTGAGGCCGAGATGCACAGGGCCGCCACCGATGATCTGCAAGAGAGCCTCAATTGCATCGAGGAGATCATAGAAGATCTCAACAAGACGGCCGATGCCTTTAACGCCAAGATAACCGATCAAGGCTACGCAAGCTTCGATGCCCTCTTAAAAGAGCTCAGGCCCCTGGCAGCTTTCTACCAAAAGGCCCTGCAAGACAGAGGCGCGCCCAAAACAGGCGATGAGGCGCAAAATAACGAGGCACAATCAGACGCACCATCCCCTGATGCAGCCAAGACTAAAGCTGCTCCTGCAAGATTGGATGTGTCTTCTGTTGCCATCGGCACGCGTCAGGAGGCCCTGATGCTGCTTGGCAAGTGCTCTGATTACTTTGTCAAAGCCGAGCCCAACAGTCCTCTGCCCTTTTTGATCAAAAGAGCATTGCGCATGGCGGACATGAACTTTATCGAGCTTTTAGGCGAAATCGACTCAAGCGCTCAAGACAGAGGTCGCGAGCAGCTTGGAGTCAGGGAAGAGAATTAACTTTGAATAATCAAGTTTAGGAGTAAGCAATGGCAAGCAACAGCGGTCAGAAATTTATCGGCAAGAATCGCGCGCCGCGCGTTCAGGTCGAATACGACGTCGAGTTGTACGGAGCCGAGAAAAAAGTCAATCTGCCCTTTGTGATGGCAGTGATGTCGGACTTATCCGGCAAAAGCGAACAGCCTCTGCCCAGGGTCGAAGAGCGCTCCTTTGTGGACATCGATGCGGAAAACTTTGACGACAGGTTAAAGAGCACGGCCCCGCGCGTAGCTTTTCAGGTCCCCAATGTCATGACCGGCGAAGGCAATTTGGCCGTGGACATGACCTTTGAGAGCATGGACGATTTTTCTCCTGACAAAGTTGCACAAAAAGTTGACGGCTTAAAAGAGCTTTTGGAGGCGCGCAAGCAATTGTCCAACCTCTTAAGCTACATGGACGGCAAGACCGGCGCCGAAGAGCTCATCACAAGGCTGCTTGAAGACGAAACTCTGCTCAAAGCCCTCGCCGCCAAAGCCAAGAGCCCCGAGCCCTCTGACGCCGCCCCTCAAGAGAATGCATAAGGAGTACCCATGAGCGAAACCTTGCAAGAACAGCAATCTCAAGCCCAAAGCCTTGAGGTAAGCGATTTTGAAAAACTCTTGAACGAAGAGTTCAAGCCCAAGAGCGCCGAGGCCGACAGCGCCGTCAAGAGCGCCGTGCAGACCTTGGTGGGCCAGGCTTTGCAAAACGCCCATCTGGTCTCGGACAATGCCGTCAAGACCATCGAGGGCATCATTGCCGAGCTTGACAAGAAGATGTCCGATCAGGTCAATCAGATCATTCACCACAAAGATTTTGAGCAGCTTGAAAGCGCCTGGCGCGGACTGTCATACCTGGTCAACAACAGCGCCACCGGCACGCAGCTTAAGATCAAGGTTTTGAACATCTCCAAAAAGGATGTGCAAAAAACCCTCAAAAAGTACAAAGGCACTTCGTGGGATCAAAGCCCCCTGTTCAAGATGCTCTACGAGAACGAGTACGGCACCGCAGGCGGCGAGCCCTACGGAGCCATCATCGGCGATTATTACTTTAATCAGTCGGCCCCCGACATCGAAATGTTAAGAGGGATCTCCAAGATCGCCGCTGCCGCTCACGCCCCCTTCATCAGCGCCGCCGATCCTTCCATGTTCAATTTGGACAGCTGGCAGGATCTGGCCAATCCGCGCGACATTTCCAAGCTCTTCTCCACCCCCGAATACGCTGCCTGGCGCTCATTCCGCGACAGCGACGACAGCCGCTACGTGGCCCTGACGTTGCCGCGCATCTTAAGCCGCCAGCCTTACGGCCCCGATACCTCTCCTGTGGAGGACTTTGATTTTGTCGAGGAGACCGGGAATGGCGACTCTGACATGTACAATTGGATGAACGCAGCTTACGCCATGGGCGTCAACATCAACCGATCCTTCTCCGATTACGGCTGGTGCGCCCACATCCGCGGCGTCGAGTCAGGAGGCGTGGTGGAGAATCTGCCCACCCACACCTTCCCCACCGATGACGGCGGCGTGGCCATGAAGTGTCCCACCGAAATAGCCATCACCGACCGGCGCGAATCTGAGCTGTCGCAAAACGGCTTTTTGCCTCTGTGCTACTGGAAGAATACCGACTATGCCGTGTTCTTGGGCGGCCAGACCGTCAACAAGCCTCAGGAGTACGACAATCCCGATGCGACGGCCAATGCCAATTTGTCGGCCCGCCTGCCCTACATCTTCGCCGCCTCCCGCTTTGCCCACTACTTAAAGTGCATTGTGCGCGACAAGATCGGCTCGTTTAAGGAAAAAGAGGACATGCAGCGCTGGCTGTCCGATTGGATCAGCAATTACGTCACCTCCGATCCCAACGCCTCCGACGAGGTCAAGGCCAAGTATCCTCTGGCCGAAGCTTCGGTGACGGTGGAGGATGTCGAAGGACAGCCCGGGTACTACTCGGCCAAGTTTTTCTTGAGGCCCCATTACCAGCTTGAAGGCCTGACCACCTCGTTGAGGCTGACCACCAAGCTGCCCAGCGGCTCCAAGTGATTTGTTAAATTTGTTTAGGAGTAAAAAACATCATGGCATCAGATTTTTACATCAAGCTTGAAGGCATCGACGGCGAGTCAAGCGACAAGTCTCACTCCAAGTGGATTGAAGTTCTCTCCTTCTCCCATGGCAGCCAGCAGACTGTCACCATCGGGCGCGCCACCGATGTCACGGGCCGCGGCCAGTTTGCCCCTTTCGTGTTCACCCACTTAGTGGACAAGGCCACCCCCAAGATCCAGCAGTACACCATGTCAGGCATGAACATCTCCAAGGCAACCTTCAATGTATGCCGCGCCATCGCAGGCGCCCAGACCAACGTGTACGAGGTAACCTTGGAAAACGTCAAGATAGGCAAGGCCGAAGTGAGCGCCGAGTTCACCGACTCGACCGACTCTTTTAACATGCCCGTCGAGAGAGTTGAGCTGGTGGCCGCCAAGATCACCTGGAAGTACACCGCCATCAAAGCCGACAACACCAAAGACGGCGCGGTCGAAGCTTCCTACAACCAAGTAGAGAACGCCTAAGAGGAGGGCAGGCATGAGCAGTGCAACCGAGCGCTATCTGCCCTGCCTTTTAAGCAGGCTGACGGACGATAACCCTTCAAAGGTTAAGGAAGATCAGCCTGTTTTGCTGTCTTTGAATCAGCTTAAGCTTGAAATCATGCGCAACATTCAAACCATCTTCAATTCGCGCTCTCACGTCAAAAGCCCGCTGTACAAAGACGATCTTTACAACTACTCTGTAGTTGATTTCGGCCTGAACGATTTTTGCGGATGTTCGCACAACGAACACGAGCTTGAACGCATCAAACGAGAGATAGCCCAAGCCATTGCCCGCTACGAGCCGAGGGTCAGCCCCGACAGCGTGGCGGTGGAAGCTTATGACAATGAAGATGGCAAACACAACCTTGACAGCAGTGTTTTCAAACTCAGAATTTCGTGTCAAATCAATGTCAAACCCTTGGAGGGGGAGATATTGCTCATATCGTATTTGGATTTGGAATCAGGCAGCGCCGATGTGGAGGCCTGATAATGGATAACGTCAGTCATCAGGGTGTTAAGTGAGCGCTCAAAAAGGTTTTCTTGATTACTACAAAGATAATCTGCATTTTTTGAGGGTGCTGTCCAATGAATTTGCCGGGCAGTTCCCCAAAATAGCCTCGCGCCTTGAGATCAATGAAGTCAACTGCAAAGATCCCTTTGTCGAACGCCTGCTGGAGGGAGCTGCCTTCTTGTGCGCCCGCATCGAAAAGCGCCTTGATGAAGGCCATCCGAGGTTTCTTGAATCAATCTTAAATCAATGTGCCCCTTTTGCTCTTTTGCCAATCGTCTCCACGGCCATAGGCCTGATCAAAACCTCGCAGCTGTCCAATCTTAAAGGGCGCAGCTTATCGGTGGGCGCAGGCAGCAGATGGCGCGGCAGCACTTTTGAAAGCTCCACCAAATTTACCCTCTCAGTCTTATTTGACACCAAGGCCGTGCCCTTGCAGACAGGCGCCATCAGCTATGAAAACAGGGTCAATCCCAATTTAAAGGTTAAAGGCTCAAGCGTGCTCAGCTTTGAGCTTAAAGCCTTGGGCGGACATAACTTCAATGAGATCGACTCTGAAAACCTTGATCTTTACTTAAACTTAAACGACACCGACGCCTCAGATTGCGCCGAGCTTATGATGGAGCATTTAAATTGCGCCGTCATCGAGTGCCCTGACGGCAAGATGGCAAAGAAAAACTTAAGCTGCAATTACAGCATTTTTGAAAGCCCTCATC
The DNA here is from genome assembly GCA_964651505.1 of uncultured Enterobacterales bacterium. Lineage (GTDB taxonomy): Bacteria > Pseudomonadota > Gammaproteobacteria > Enterobacterales > Succinivibrionaceae > Avisuccinivibrio_A. The sequence continues at coordinate 17,424 of CAZYXT010000019.1, read as the reverse complement.
TTATCTTTGAAGATCTGGTCAAAACCAACCTTGATTTGAGCTATCTGTACTTATACTCGGCCTACCCCAGATTCTTTAAATTCGTCCGTCTCAAAGGGCTTGCGGATCTTTGCAGCTTTAATGAGGTTAAAGTGCACCTCATCTTTGATGCGGCCAAAGAGGGTCTTTTGGGCAAGATTGGCTCTGAGTGCATGATGGCCAATGCCCTGCCTTTGATAAATTTATTTGAGCACCGCATCTCCCGCACCCCCCGGAGCATGGATTACGAATACCATTTGAGCGCCGATCGCACTGCTCCTTTGGATTATGAGATCTTAAAAGTCAAAAGCCTCGAGCTTATGGACAGCTACAATCGCACGCAGCTGACCTTGCAGCCTTTTTTTACCGCCTGCTCCCGCAGCACCGGCGCATGCACGGACTTTTTTGACGAGCACAAGCGCAAAAGGGCCTTGGATTCGGAGCGCTCGCTTAAAAGCTCCTATCACAAGCGCGAAACCTACGTCACCCTGTCGGGACCCAATGTCACGCAGTTAAAAGGCTCTTCCATGTCCATTGCAGGAACGGCATGGTGCTCCAATGCAGATCTGCTCTTATTCATGCGCCAAGACTCTGTCTTGGAGAGCGCCGACCTGCAGGCTTTGGGCAATCTCAGTCTGCTTGAGCGTCCGTCGGCCCCCTCAGGACCGATGGCAGGACAGGGCCGCGCGGACGATTATCGCAAGCTCTCTTACATCACGCTCAATCTGACCTCCTTTTTGCAAGAGGATGAGGCAGGGGCCGTCGCGCTCTTGCAAAAACTCATTTTAAATTACCAGGTGCGCGAGCTTGAAGAAAACCTGCGCCTGTCAGGCTCCATCACAGGCTTTGAATCATCCGAGACCACCTTCCGCCTCATAAAACATGGCTGCGTGTACTTTGAGAGAGGTTATGTCGTCAAAATCACGGTCTTGGAATCTGCCATGGCAGGCGTCGGGCGCTATGGCTTTTTGAGAGTTTTGTGTGCAGTGCTTGCAGGCAGCGCTCCAGTCAACCTGCCGCTGAGGCTTGAGTTTTATTCAGAACAATCAGGGAAGATTTTCACATGGGCAAGCTTGAAAAACTCCTGATCAAAACTCAGGTCAGACTGCAAAAGGGACAAGGCGATCCCGACTTTTTTGAGCTTTTGCGCTCCATCGAGCAGCTGCGCCCTGATCTGCCCAAAATCGGCACGGCGCGCACCCCCGAAGAAGAGGCGGTAAGATTGGGGCAGACTCCCTATCTTAATTTTCCCAAAACCACCTTAAGCGCCATCGCAACCGAAAGCAGGCGCGACAAGCTTTACACCATATTGGTGTACTTTATGGGCTTTTGCGGGGTCAACGGCCCTTTGCCCTTGGAGACCACCCATTACATTCATCAGCGCGCCAATAACTACAACGATCACAGCCTCAGAAAGTTTTTGGACATCTTCAATCACCGCCTGATCTCCCTTTTTTACCGCGCCTTTGCCGCCAATGAATTTGCAGTAAATTTTGACCGCAAGGAGGCTGACGAAACCTGTGCGGTCATAGAGGCTTTGAGCGGTTGCGGCGCCACGGGCGATCTGCCGCCTTATACAAGTTTGAGCCTGCTGCCTTTTTTGATGAACAAAAACCGCAGCGCCAAGGGCTTAAAATATGCCCTCTACAGCTTTTTTGGCCTTCATTTTGAGGTCAAAGAGCACGAAGAGAGCATCGGGCTCATCCCCAAGGAGGCCAGGTGCCGCCTGGGGATATGCAATACGACTTTGGGCACGGATGCGCAATTGGGCAGGCATTATTACACCTGCACCAAGGCCGTGACTTTGACCTTGGGGACGGTTGATTATGCGCAGGCTTTAAATTTCATGCCGGGAGGCCAAAGCTTTAAAGAAATGTCATCCCTTTTGCGGCTTTATTTGCAGCAGCCTTTGACGGTGTTTTTTGATGTCATCATCAAAGCTGACACCATCCCGCGCATGTATTTGGGCAAAAGGTTCAGGCTCTCGCGCAGCGTCTTTTTGCAGGGAAACAAAGACTTTGGAAATAAAAAAACCTCAGATGCCCTGACGCGCAAAGTGCGCATCAAGCTTAATTTGAAACAAGAACGCTTCAGATTTGAAAGTTAAAGCGCAAGCTTAAGAGCGCAGAGGACTTAAGGAGTTTTCATGAAACTAAAACGCATTCAAATATTTTCCAAGCTTAATCCGTGCTGCTACAAAGCCTTGGAAAGTGCCACGGTTTTTTGCAAAACCCGCACCAACCCCTATGTGGAGCTTGCCCACTTCATCAATCAGCTGGTGCTTACACCCAATGCCGATCTTGGCAGAATCATCGCCTGCTTCAAGCTTGACGAGGCCAAGCTCTCAGCCGATCTCATCAAGGCTCTGGACAAGCTGCCCCGCGGGGCCCTGTCCATCGAAGATTTCTCCCCTGTAATCGAGAACATGATCAAAGAGGGCTGGATGGCAGCCTCCCTGATGTACCGGGCAGGCGCCATCAGAAGCGGCCATTTGATCTTGGCCTTAAAGCAAAACCCCGATCTCAATGCGCGCCTGTCTGCCATCAGCTCTCAGTTTAACCTCATCAATCCTGATCTTCTGGAAAGCGATTTTGAAAAGATAGTAAGCGGCTCCTCGGAGACGGCCGAGGCGGCCCCCGAGGGAGGGACCGCCGCCACGGGACAAGCAGGGGAGATGATGAGCCCTGCCCAAATGGGCAAAGGGGAGGCCTTGCAAAGATATTGTCAAAACTTAACGCAGCGCGCCGCCGACGGGGAGATTGACAATGTGGTGGGTCGCGACGAGGAGATCCGCAAGATCATCGGCATTTTGCAAAGGCGCAGGCAAAACAACCCCATTTTGACGGGCGAGGCCGGCGTGGGCAAAACCGCCGTGGTCGAAGGCTTTGCCCTGCGTCTTGCTCAGGGCGACGTGCCGGAGCCTTTAAAAGGCACGCAGCTTTACTCGCTTGATCTTGGGCTTTTGCAGGCAGGGGCCTCCATGAAAGGCGAATTTGAAAACCGCTTAAAGCAGGTCATAGAAGAGGTCGGAGCCTCCGACAAGCCCATCATCTTGTTTATCGACGAGGCCCACACCCTGATCGGCGCAGGCGGCAGCGCAGGACAAAACGATGCGGCCAACCTGCTAAAGCCGGTGCTGGCGCGCGGCAAATTAAGGTGCATTGCCGCCACCACCTATCAAGAGTACATCAAGTACTTTGAAAAAGATCCGGCCTTAACCCGCCGCTTTGAGAAGATCTTGGTGGACGAGCCCGATGACGAAAAGGCCTGCAGGATGTTAAGGGGCATGAGCGAGGCTTTGCAAAAGCATCACAAGGTCAAGATCCTCGATGAAGCCATTAGTGCGGCCATCAAGCTCTCGCGCCGCTACCTGCCCTCACGGCAGCTGCCCGATAAGGCCGTCTCGGTGCTGGATACGGCCTGCGCCAAAGCTTCCTTGTCCTTGTTGAGCGAGCCTGCAATCATCGAATACAGCCGCCATGCCCTGGAAGCCTCGCGCTTGGAAGAGGAGATCTTAAAGCGCGAACAGCAAGACGGTTTTGACAGGACTGAAAAGCTTAAAGCCATTGCCTTGAAGATTGAAGAGCAAAGCAGACATTTGGACGAACTTGTATCTCGCTACGAGAAGATAAAAGAGGCAGCAAAGGCTTATTTGGACCAAAGAGCCCAAGACAGCTGCGGCAATGAAGAAGAGGCAGAGCAAAAGGGGCTTAAGCTTCATGAGCTCAGATGCACTCTTGATGAGCTTCAAGGGGAGACTCCCATGATCCTCCCTGAGGTTGACGAGCAGGCAGTCAGCGCCGTCATCTCCGAGTGGACCGGCATTCCCTTGGGCCGCATGGTCAAAGACGAGATCACCTCCGTGCTCCATTTGGCCGAAAACATGAACAAGCGCGTCATCGGGCAGGAGCACTCTTTAAACCTCATTGCCAAGAGGATAACCACGGCCAGGGCCAATCTTGCCGATCCCAACCGGCCCATCGCCGTTTTGATGCTCGCAGGGCCCTCAGGCGTGGGCAAGACCGAAACTGCTTTGGCCTTGGCCGAGCAGATGTACGGCACCGAGCGCAACCTCATCACCATCAACATGAGCGAATTTCAGGAGGCACATACGGTCTCAACCTTAAAGGGCGCTCCCCCCGGGTACGTGGGCTACGGCGAAGGCGGTGTTTTGACCGAGGCGGTCAGACGCAAGCCTTACAGCGTGATCCTGCTTGACGAGATCGAAAAGGCCCATAAGGACGTGCATGAGCTCTTCTTTCAGATCTTCGACAAAGGACAAATGGAGGACGGCACGGGCAGGCTCATCGACTTTAAGAACACGGTGATCCTGCTTACCACCAACGTGGGCGACGATGAGATCGTCAAGTGCTGCAAGGATGAGGATCATCTGCCTGACGCGGATGCCTTGGAGAAGGCCTGCCGCCCTGCCATGCTCAGAGTCTTCCCCGCTGCCCTGATGGGGCGATTGTCGGTGATCCCCTACTATCCTTTGGGCAGGAGCGCCTTAAAGCGCATCATCGATCTTAAACTTAACAAGATAGTAAAAAGGGTGGCGCAAAACTACGGGGCAGTCTTTGACTTTTCCGATGCCGTGCGCGAGGAAATAATCTCCCGCTGCAACAACGCAGCCTCAGGCGCCCGCCTGATAGATGCGATCATCAACAATGATCTTCTGTCGGTGATCTCAACGCGCTTCTTGGAGCTGACCTTGGAAGGAAAAGAATTTGTCGGCGCCCATGCCGATTGTGCCGAAGGCAAATTCTTCTGCACCTTTGAGCTTAAAGGGGAGAAAGGCGGGCAAGAGGGTCAAACCAAGCAGGATAAAGAGGAGTAATCATGCGCTTTGAAGAACCGCTGCATTGGGCTGAAGGACAGTTCTTGCAACCTCATCATTTTCAGGAGCAAGACCGCATCAACTATCTGTGCCGGGCAGCCGAGCGTTCCTTTTACCTTTATTACCAAGAGGGGCTTATAGAGTTTAAGCTTGACGAGCAGGCCTTAAGAGCGCGCAGGGTGGCGGTGACGCAGTTAAGCGCCATCCTCCCCGACGGTCTGGCCGTGAGCATGCCGGGCAACATCGAGCTTGAGCCTCTGACACTCAATCTTGATGCCAAGGAAGATGGCAAGGAGATCACGGTTTACCTCTGCGTGCCGCTTTACTCGCTGCAAGATCCCAATTTAAGCGAAGATAAGAACACGCCGCGCCGTTACGGGCTGCATGAAGTGAGCAGGGCCGATGCCAACACCGCCGACAACGAGACGGTGATTGTCAAGCACCGCTATTGCGCCAAACTCATCACCGATCCTGCCGCCGCTGCCAATTGCGCCATCCTGCCCTTGGTCAGGCTGCACTGGCAAAGCTTAAGCGGCGGGTCGCCGGTGCCGCAAATTGCCGAGGATTACATCCCTCCTTACGTGGTGCTGCCTGCCAACAGCGCCATCTTCAATTTGACCTCAGAGCTCGTCTACGAGCTTAAGCTGTATCGGGACAAGATAGCAAGCGATCTGGATGCAGGCAGCTTTGATCCCAAGATCCCCGCCTCCGATCAGATCTTGCAGATTATGCGCATAAAGATCTTAAACGAGGCCGTGTGCGATTTAAGTTCGCATCTGGTGCCGGGGAGCGTCACGCCTTTTTGCCTCTACCAAAGCCTCGCAAGGCTTTTGGCAGGACTCTTGTCCTTGGAGCCTCGGCGCGATCAAAACAGCATCATTGCCTATGATCACTACAATTTAAGCGAAGTGTTCAAATCTTTGGCTTTGAACATCCGCGCCTTTTTGAGCACGGGAGGCAAGGCCTCTTACATCAGGATCGATTTTGAGCAAACCTCCGATCACACATTGCAGGCCAAACTGAGCGAAGAGCACCTCATCAAGGGCAGGCAGTATTATTTGAGCCTTGATGCCGGCGAGCAGAGCCCTCAGCTTATCTCCATGGTGGAGACGGGCGATAATCTGCGCGTATTGGATCAAAAGTCGGCAGAAAGCCGGGTGCGCGGCATCAAACTTACCCATTTGCGCTATCCGCCGCGCTTTTTGCCCTCCTCCGAGGGCAGGAGCCTGTGGTTCAGGCTGGAGCGCGAAGAGTCGGCGCGCATGTGGCGCTATATAGTCGAGGACAAGACCATGCTTATCGACTATGCCCAGGAGATTTTTGAAAGATTGCACGCTTGCTTGTTCATCACCGTCATTGACGATGAACAACCTGATGGCAATTTAAATTAAAGGAGATCTATAATGACACCTGCTGCAACATTAGCCAATGTCACGGCCACGGGCGATGCGGTGACCGGCCCCGGGGCCCCTGCCAATCTCGTCAACGGCCTGCCTGCCGCCTGCGTGGGAGATCTGGTGGCCGGAGCAATGGTGACAGGATCAATCACGGTCAGCACCGCCGTCACCTTCCTGATTAAAGGCAGGCCTGCGGCCAATCTCAGCGCGGTGGTGACAGGCGTAAATCCCGTGACCGGCATCCCCATGACCACGGCTTTGGCCGTCTGCCCCAACGTTAACCGCATGGTTTGAACACAAGACTGACGAGGAAGCCATCATGAATAGTGATCTTGAAACAACAGACACGCAGGGCGATGACGTGACCGATCAGCCCTCTGCACAGGGTGCAACTTCAACAAATAACGAACAGACCGGCATTACCCTGTCCTTGCTGCTGCCATCTTCAGGCACAGACGAAAATCAGACCGGCGATCCTGATTTGGCCTCGTATCTTGGCAGCGATATTAATGTCACGGTCATAGGCGCTGCCATCAGCGAAGGGCTGAGCAGACCGTATGAGGCCTCCTTGCAGCTGCTTGCAAACAAAGTGCTGACGCCTGATGATGAGAACAAGATTATAGACAGCCCCTGCAGGCTGTGCATCAGTCAGTCATCCAATACACGCTATCTGTCAGGCATCATCGGCGCCGTCGCGTACGAAAAACAGGTTTACTCCGCAGATGATTCCTATTACCTGTATAACCTTGAGATCATCTGTCCTCTTGATGCCCTCAAATTTTCAGGGCAGCTTAAAACCTATCTTAAAAATTCGGCACAGCAAAGCTCAGATGACAAATCCCAAGACTATGAAAATTTAAACGTCATCGACACGGTGCGCGCCCTGTTTCAAAGGTGCGGCTTTGCCAAGATCACCTGTCCTTTGGAAAACGATCAAAGCCAAGAGCAAAATCCCGACAATGACGCCCCCTCCTTGAGCGATTACGGTACAAACAAGGTCATAGCCCAAGGCGATGTCAGCGATTATGAGTACCTGCAGCGCCTTTTAGTCTTAAACGGCCTCAACTACAATTTTATTCACAGCCAAGACTCCTTTTACCCCGAGGTTTATCTGACCCCCTTAGCGGCCTTTGACAAAGAAAACAGCAAAGAGGTTACGATAAGCTCATCAAGCGGCAAGATAGTCTTCTTGGATTTCAGCCTGAGGCGCCAAAGCAGCAAGCTCTCTTCTCAGTTTGAGCCCGGGTACCGGGAGCTTTACTCGTATTTGGATAATCTTGGGGATGATGTCGAAGACATCGAAGTTGCCAAGTTTTATCTTCAAAACCTCAAAAACACCCTGACAAGCAGGACTGAAGAAGGCAAGGCCGCAGGATCGGATGTGCGCCTTTTGTGCGGCAATGCCATTGAAATAAGCGACTTTTACCCCTCATCTTCTTTAAGCCTTAAAATTGAAAGCTTGCAAACGCTGTGCACGGCACCCCCTGTCGATCTGGCGCTGCCCGGGATCCCTATGGACAATCAAATACAGCAGGAGCTTTTGCTCATGAGCATCGATGGGATAAAAACCCCGGGGTCAAGGGCAGTCTGCCGGGGCCCGGGGCTCATAGGGTATTTTGAAAGCCTCAAAGCACACCCTGCCTTTTGCATGAGGCAGGAGCGTGCCGACCCCGTTTATGCCCCGGGCACAGGACTGCGCACCATCGAGGCCGTGGTTTGCAACGAGGATGGCAGCACCAAGCCCGGCACAGCCGACAGTTACGATGATTGCGCGGCAGGTCCCGTGCCGAGCGTGTTTTATGCCCTGCCCTCAGGCTCGGGGGAGGTCATCAAAGTCAAAGCCCTCAGCCTGTTAAACGGCAACGGCAACGGCCTGTTTGCCCTGCCGAGGGTCGGAGAGAAGATCTTGGTGCTCTCAAGCGGCTCCCAATATTATCTGTTGGGCTTTTTGAGGGCAAGCGGACCTTACGGGGCAGATGATTTTGTCTACGGAAGCTCTGAGCATGATGCAGATCTTGCCAAGCTGCGCCGGCCCGGGACTGTCAACAGCTCCCGCTGGAGTTTCAGCGACTTGTCCGATACAACAAGCGATCATGTCAACTCCTACAGCATAGGCTTTGAGAGCATAGGCGATCAGGCAGCCTACTTTAAGTCCTGCGCCTTTGACAACTCTCTGTCGCTGCTCATCGACAAACTCCAAGTCGAAAACAACAGCAAAAAATACAAAACCACTTACGAGCTGTACTCAGGTGACGTCTCCGATGCCGCGTCAGAATTTACGAAGGCCAAAAAAAATTATGAAACTGCCCAAAATGCTTATGCCCAAGAACCCACCGTAGCCAATCTCAAGAAGACTGCCGATGCCGTCAATGATTTTACGAAAAAAAGCGAGGCTTTTGACGAGGCCGTCAATAAGCTGGTGACGGACGTCAATGCTGTCACCGCCGGCATCAACGGAACCGACGACTCCTCTAGTTATAAAACACCTCGCCTTAAGCTTTATGCCTCAGAAGGCAACGTTGAGGTGATCTCGCCTGCAGGACGCTTTGACGTGCGGGCCGAAAACTCCACGAGCAATGTGTCAGGCACGATGGTTTTGAAAGGCAAAAAGGTGGTCATCAATGCCGACGATTCTTTGAAGCTGTCCGTGGGCGGCAACGTCATCAGCTTGGATCACAACAGCATCAGCATCAAGTCTCAAAAGTGGACGGCGGTCAACGGCATCTTAGATGCGCGCATCTCCATGGACGGCCTGTCGGGGATCTCCATGAATGGAATGAAAGTCACGGGCACGGGCTTTTTGGGCGCCTCTTTGTCCGATGCCTTCGGAGGCAAAGTGTCTTTGTCCCACGGCACCCTCGCGGCCAAAGGCGTGAGGGTTTCTATAACCACCCCAAGTAAATTCGATATCAGCACAAACCTGGTGCAGCTGGCAGAAAAGATCACGCAGGAGATAGCCACCCTCGCCACGGCAGCGGCAGGCACCACCGCCGACTCAGCCGAAGCCATTTGCTATGGCGTCAGCGATAGCATCAACGAAATCTGCAAGATTATCACGTTTACCAATGATTACAAAACAAGTGCTGAGAAGGAAGCCGTAATTTTGGTTACGGGGATCTTGGATATTATAAGCACGGCGGCCTCGGTTATCATCACCACGTGTTCCAAGGCCGACAGCTCTTATTGGAGCCAATACATCAATAAGCAGCAAACCGTCACCAACCTCGATGCGGCCAAAATGGCGCTGCTGATATGGAACTTAAGCCTCACCGCAACATTCTTCTGTACCATAATCCCGCTCTTGTCCAAAAGTGTAAAGATCGACACAGGTGGCAATATTAAATTTAAAGCCGAGGAACTAAAGGAAGTTGACAAAACAAACACAGATGCACAGAGCCCGCTCGTGACGGAATAGTCTAAAGGAGAGAATATGTCAGACACTTCAGATGATGAATCGGTCACCTCGACCCTGACGGTTGCGCTGAGCTCCGTCATTGCAGGAGCCGCCGTCACGGCGCTGGTGGCAGGGATCTTGTCGGAGCTTACCGAGCTTTTGGCCACCAACTACACCGAACGCAGGATTGACGGCAACACCACCTATGCCCCCACCGAGGAGGAGACGGTGCTGGACAAGCAAGAAACTGCGGCGGCACAAACCGAGAGCTCTTTGGCCAGTGATGAAACATCGGCCCAAAAAGGGACCATCGACGCCCAGGCCACCGATGCACAGGCCCAGCAAACCAAGGCCGAAGCCAATACCACAGGAGCCTGTGCCGCGCAGGTTGACACCGGCGCCAGCGAAATAGGCTCCAAGGGACTTAAGATTAATTAAGGAGTGCCCATGCCCGATAATCTGCAATGGATGAACGAACATCCCGTGCTGTTTTTGCACCCTCTGGTAGAAGAAACAGTCCTTGAAGAAAACTATAAGTTAAGCACGCCCCTGGCGGAGCTGGCCTCGCGTTACCGGCAATCTGACGACTTTTTAAAGGCGCTGCGCGATAAGGGTAATTATAAGGAAGCGTGCAATTTTCTGTGTTACAACCTCCATCACCGGGCTGCCGTGTGGTGGGCCTATTTGTGCGTGCTTGATTTAAACGAGGAGTTGCAGCTGTGCCCGCATAAGCCGCGCGACATAGCCGACATTGCCAAGCCCCGCCCTTTGAATGTTCCCGAGTGGGCCAAGGCCCCGAAGCCTAAAGATGACACGCCTCAAGTGAACGAGCAGCTGTCGCAACTGCAAGATGCCATGACTCAGATCAAGGATTTGGCCGCCAAGATCATCCCGCCTGATGTGCAGGAGAAAGTGGACGGGTACATCAGTGAGTTTGAGAACATCTTCAAGCAGCAGCACGGGTTCACCCCAAAAGAGCTGATGCAAAAGGCCATAGAAAAGCTTAAAGTGGAGGAAACCCTCGATCCTGAGTTCACTCCCTCCCCTGACAGTCCCATCTTCAAGGCCGCGGCCGAATTGAAAGAGAAGATTGAAAAGCAAAGGCAGCAGACCGTAGACCTTATCAAAAAAGCGCTGGGGGAGCCTGACGTGGTTTTGATTAACAAGCAGCGCCGCTCCTGCCTTGATGCGGTGTATGCCTATATTGCAGCCCCCAATGCGAAGAATGCCTCAGCTCTGCTTGAGCTTGGCAATCAATGCCCTCAGACCCCCGAGGGTCTGTTGGCATTGGCAGGCTTTTGGTCCTTTGGCGATCTGGCCCCCAACCTTGAGCAGGTGGTCAATACCCCGCCCGGGCTGATGGCCAACGGCATCAGCTCCCTCTTGCTGCAATGCGCCTTAAAACAAGGAGGCAACAAATCTTTTGACCTGCGCTACGAGACTTACTTTAATCTTGGTTTTGATGTGGTCACAGGCAAAAACACCTGGAGCAAGGCTGTAGAGGAGGGGAAAAGCCCTCATGCCAAACTGCAGCAAAAGCTTCAAGAAGAGCAGCGTCGCAAAGATCTCATGGCCGACGGCCTCACGGATCACGGGCGCTTTAATCAAATGCCCAAGGACGCAGAAGATGACTAAATGGATTGCTCTCTTCTTTTGGGCGCTTTTTGTCAGCGCCTGCTCCTCGTCAAGTTGCGATATCAGGGTCTACTTAAGCGACGATCTGAGAATGACCTACGGGGAGATCCCGTCTTTGGAGGTGGATGTGGCAGGCGTAACCTCGGTGCAGCAACAAAGATTGCAAAATTTGGATGTGGATGCCTACTTTAGCCCGGGCAATGCGGTAAGACGCAGCCTAAGCCCCGCCACCTTGTATTTTTCGGACACGGACAGCGCTCCTTATTCTCTTGATGATGGCAGCCCGTATTGGGAAAAATGGGAACAAATGGGAGCCGAGTTCATCGCCGTCATCTGCAATCTGCCTGCCTTAAGCGCCAACGAGTTTAAGCAGGGGGGCACCGACCACCGGGTGCTCTTGATCAACATGCACGACGGTTTTTTAAAAGACAGCTCGGAACACATTGTCTTAATCGGAGCAGGCGGGGTGATTAAAGTCAAAGAAGATCCCAAAACTTCCCTGCCCTTAAGGGAAGTTGCACCCGGCAATTAAAAGAAACACAGGACTGCCGCTGAATTTTTGAGGAGAAAATCATGACCTTGGAGATGCTGCTCTCCCCCATATTAAGCAAAATCTGTCAGTACCATGCTTTCAAACAAGCAGGATTTGAACCGCCTTACGAAAAGCTGATGAAAGAGCTTGATGTCGAGCTTAACGAGCTGTCTTTGAAATGCTCCTCTTCTCCCGTGTTAAAAGAGCGCTATCGCAAAATTGAAAAGCCTCTCATCTTCTTCATCGACTACACCATCAAAGAGGGCAATTTCTCCTTTTCCCATCAGTACCGGGAGCTTGCGCGCAACTACAACGAGCTGTCGGGGGACGATAAGTTCTTTGATTTGCTCAAAGAGGCTCAAAGCCAAGGCGATGATGAGCAGGTGCTGAGGGTGTTTTATCTCTTGCTCGGCTTGGGCTTTGACGGGGCCTACAAGCGCGAAAGATCCGAGGTGATCGGCATCATGGCCTCTTTAAAAGAAAAGATTAAGATGCATTCTGATGTCCTCTCCCAAAAATTATGCCCGACCCTGACGCTGCACCAAGATTCCAAGGGCGTAAAAAAGAGCCTGATAAATTCACTGACCTTAAAAAGAACTTTGATTGCTCTGTGCATCATCACCCTCATCTGCATGATCATCAATGCCTTGAGTCTGTCAAATGCCGCGGGGCCGTTTGTAGAAGCCGTGGACAAGGCCGCATCGCTGGCGCGTCCGTACATTCAATAAGGAGCAGACGATGCAGCAAGTTTTCCAAGTTCTCCAAGGTCTGATGTCGGCCATCAATTGGCAATACGTGCTCATCTTTATTGGCGTCATCCTCTTTTTGGCAATAGCTTTCAAACTGGCATTGCAGTTTGTGAGGCAGCGCAAGAAAGCCAAGAGCATCGATCAGCTGCAAAAAGATCTGATGGTGCGCTCGCAATTGTCAGATCTGGTCAAAGGGGGCGATAAAGCCTCCAAGGCCAAAAGCGAGCTTGAGCATAAAATAGCGGCCATCGAAGAGGAATTTAATCAAGGCCTCAGATTCTTGAAAAGCCAAAGCCATCTTGTCGGCAAATCGCCCTGGTTTTTGCTGGCAGGAGAGCCTTCGTGCGGCAAAACCTCGCTGCTTTTGCAAAGCAAATCGGGCATCAAAAGCACCCGCGAATCGGACTCGGAAAAACCTGCGGTTCGCTTTCACGCAGGCTTGCGCTCGGTCTTTTTGGATATTAACGGCAAGATCTTCTTTGATCACTGGGCCGCAGGCTCAGGCGCGCAATTTGCCAAGATCTGCTCGTTGATTGCCAAGAAGCATCGCAAAAAGCCCTTGGACGGCATTGTATTGTGCATCCCGGCAGATGCCCTGATTGCCGATGACAAAGATCTGAGCTTAAAAAAAGCGCAACTGATGCTCGAGGAGTGCCTGAGGGTCACCCTCGCCGTGCGCATGCACCTGCCTGTGTACATAGTCATCACCAAGCTTGACACGGTCTTGGGCTTCAGAGAATACTTTGCCTCCCTCACAGGCCCTCTTGAAAATCAAATGATAGGCTTTGAGGCCGGCACCGTCTCGGCCGAAGATGACTGCAACGGCTTTTTTGATGCCTTTGGCCGGTTGCTCTGCGAAGGGGCCTTTGCCTCCTTTGAAAGCCGCGAAGTCTTGGATCTTAGTGCAGCTGATCGCTCGCGCCTTGATAAAAGCGCCCTCATCTATCTTTTTGCCGGCAATTTTGAGCTTCTGCGCGAGAATCTTCTCATCTATTTGCACACTTTGTTCAACGGCACCCTCTCGCAAGATGAAGACATATTTTTTAAAGGCTGCTTTTTCACCTCAGCCCAAGACGAGGGCTTTTGCTTAAACGAGCGCTTTGCATCGCTGCAAGACAAATCCATGGATGAGGCCGTCTTCATCGATCCCAATCAGTTAAAAAGCAGGCCTTTGTTCATCAAAGACTTCCTCAACACCTTGGTGACGCAGACCAAGAGCGCCTTTTTTACCCGCAGGGAAAAAATGCGCCGCATGCTGCCTGGGGCCCTGTGCGCCTTGTTTTTGCTCTTTTTAAGCGGGTCTTATCTGCATGGAGCTTTTTTCCTTGCACAGCCGCTGCGGGTGCAGATGGCCGACGAGGCTGCCTACTATGAAGGTTTGGGCAAACTGTTCTCGGATCGGGATATCGATGATGCGGCGGTGTTTGCAGCCGATGATGAAGGCAAACCTCTTGATCTGCTCTCAGAGCCCATGCCTCATAATCCGAGGCTGACACGATTGAGCTTTTTTAATCAGGCCAGGTTAAGACTGCCCATAAGCTACGAGCTTCCCTGGCAGTTCATGCCCTATTCGCTGTTCAAATTCGGACTTGACAACGAAATAGATCCCGGTTTGCGCTATTTCATCTTCGATGAAATTCAAAGCCGAATGGTTTTTCTGCCTTTGGTGGCAGTAGTGGAGAACATGCTCATTGCCGATCAGAACTCGTCTTTCAGCGAGGTAAAGCGCAATGCCTTGTTTGCCCTGGCCGATATTGCCTTCTTTGAAGATTTGAACGGCCATGCAAGTCAGAACAAGGTCTACACTGAAAACACTTTCACCTCCTTTATTGAATATGCCTACCCTTATTTGGGCGAAAACATCCGCCGCCAGCTTGGCACCTTCTATCCTGAATACGACTATTTTTCCAAGGCCACCAACGATGCCATCGTGATGCAAGCGGATTTTGACAGGATTGTGACAGACGGATTGAACAATCTGATGGAAGATTGGATGGCTCTTGGCATCTACCCGCAAAGCGATTTTCAAACCCTGTGGGCCGACTCTCAAGAGGGGCTTAAACTTTTGGATTTTTACGAGTGGATCTTAAATGTGTCCAAGCTTGATAAGACCTCGCTGACAACAGAGCAAATGATTGGAATTATTGAGCAATATGAAAACATGGTTGCCCTGCTGTCAGAAAAAGATCTGCCTATAAGCAGCATGACCCGTGAGGTCTTAAAGACAAAAGATGCAAGCACAGGCTCCGCCGGAGCCCAAGAGCCTGAGGCAGCCCCTGCAACGCAGCGCAGCGGGGGTTTGTTGCGCGCTCTCTCATCGCGCTCCCGACAAGACAAGAACAGCTCCGATCCGATCATGCAGCTGCTTGACGGGGCTTACCGGGCTTACACGCAGGAGCTTGAGCATGACCGGAACTTTTTAAGCCGCTTTGATGAGCAAAGAGATCATTTTTTCAGATCGCAGCTTAAACAGTTTGACCTTAGGGAAGCGAGCGTTTTCTTGGCCCGCGAGGGCACGTTGGATGCCAAACTCAAGCAACGCTACGATGACATGCTTGCAGCCTTTGTCAAAATGCAGCAAAGCCCCATCTTTGCCCCGGCGCCTGCCGGTGACGGCACAAACAGGGTCGTGCTCAACTATGAGCTGATGCTGCAATTTTTAAGGCTTGGCATACTCGAAAGTCCCTCTTTTGATCTCAAGACTTTGGACGACTTCAGCCAAGCCCTCAGCGATCTTAAGTTCAAAGCGGCCGCAGTCAAAACGCAGACTGACAACTTTATTAAAAATAACCCCGGGTTCTCCATCGGACCTGCGATGCAGGAAGCGGTCTTGCAGATGCTGCAATTTAAGTATGAACAGTGCGCCATTGAGCTTTGCACCAAGATCTTGGACTTGTACCCCGATGAGAAAAATGCCACGGCTCTCTTAGGTGCCTTAAGCCTCAGAGCCGGCAATGAGCCCTGGCAATGGCCTGATTCTGAAAACATCAATCTCTCTCACGCCGCGGAGGTGCTGGGCAGCCTGACTTTGCGCAACGAGTTTAATCCCAAGCCCGTGCTCTCCTATCTTAAGCCTCTGATGCTCATCCAATCTTTGGCACAAGATGAGACGATCAAGAACACTCCTTTGCAGGACTTTTTAGACAACAACGAGAAGCTTAAGCAAATACGCTCGGCTTTGAGCATGTATGCCCAAAGCTTCATCACCTATTGGGGAGGCTTGCCTGACAGCGTCGCCCCTGCGGCTCATTCGTTCTACGAGTTTCATGACTTTGTGGACAGAAGCCATGCCTTTGAAGTCAACGCCATGCTGCAAAAGCTCTATGAGACAGGCTACAACCTCATCAATCAAATAGATGACAGCCTGCTTACCGAGAGCGCGGCGCAAAAAAAGAGCAATAGTCTGGAGCGCCTCAAGGCTGCCATGAATCTGTTTACCTTAGAATTTAACAACACTTGTGCCGACAAGCTCAGCCTGTGGTCTTTGCTTCCTTATGATGCGCTGCAGGCGGCACAGATCGTCTTCTCCCCCGAGCCTGATAATGACTATGCTCAGATCTTAAAAGGAGGGATTGCCGAAACCTCGATTGTCTGGTGGAAAAAGTTTGATGAGTTGGGACGCTCTCTCATACGAACCGGCTATAAGGAGGAGGGAACTTTCAACCTGCAAGATCTTTTGCACAGGTTTAATGTCTTCCCCTTAAGTGCCGATGCCGATCCTCACAATAGCGCAACTTATGAGCAAATTTCAGCAATGAGGGTGGATTTTGTCAATCTGGGTCTTCCCTCTTTGCTCAATGCGCCAACAGCTGCCTCTTCGGCAACGTCAGGCTCGGTTAAAACACAGCTCATCGCATCGATTATTGGCAGCGACAAATTGCAATTTGACACCCTGCCCAAGATCTATGCAATCTTGCAAAATCTGACCTCACCCTCCGCAAGCGGTTTTACCTTAAGCTCGTTGTCGGTGGCCAAACAAACCGAGCTTTTAAAGCAAAGCGGTCTTAACTATCCTCTTTCTGCATTGCGCTATCGCTATTTGAGGCTGAGCGATTCTGATGTAAATTTAGATCAGGCAGTGCTCTTGAGCGGTGCAGATGATCAAGAGATTTACACCGGCAGTTTGAGCAATGACGAGCTGACCTTCAGTCTTTACCGCTATTCAGACGATGCCGCGCCTGCATGCCAATCTTACATCAGCGGCGGTTATGCAGGATTGCAAATGTATCTGTCGCCTAATACCGTGCATGATCAGAAGAACGGGTGCTCCTATGTGCCTTTGATCTTAAACAGCCCGATGGACGGCAACAGCGTGTTCTTTGTCAAATTAACCTTGCAAGGGGATTTGCCGGCAGCTGCGGCCTGGCCGCGCAGAGCAGATCTGAGCCTCAATTAAGGGGCAAAGATGCAAGATGGTGCCTTTGTTTATGAAGGCACCGTGTGAGGAGCGCTAAGTAAGGATAAGATCCCCTAAGTTTAAGAGGCAGGATGAAGATTGCTTGAGAGCTGAGGTTTTCCTTGTTGCGTTTATTTGCAAAGCCGTTGCACAATCGGTTAAGCTTGCCAAGAAAAATCAGTCGGATCTTGGCAGATCTTAGGAGGCATTAAGCACAGAGGCATTGCAAAATGCAATATGTTAACGGGGCACGCCGTGACACGGAGCGTGACGCTGCATCCGATAATGGGTTTGATTGGAATTTAGAGAGATTTGGCGGAGATGGTGCTGATACCCAGAATCGAACTGGGGACCTCGCCCTTACCAAGGGCGCGCTCTACCAACTGAGCCATATCAGCACACTATCAAATAGTGGCGGAACGGACGGGAATCGAACCCGCGACCTCCTGCGTGACAGGCAGGCATT
>CAZYXT010000018.1:0-27754 GCA_964651505.1 uncultured Enterobacterales bacterium | reverse complement strand
TGCCGCTCTTCATTGTTTTTGCGAGGAGTTCAATTTGTAAACCGAAATTTCGGTTTACAAATTGAGATGACCTTTGCCCTTTTTAAGGGCGATTTGGGATTGGATGTCACGGCCGTCCAAGACGAGTACAGCGTGCGCGGCAGCGAGTTTGTCAATTTCATTGCCGCCTTGCCGGCAAGCCGCATGCTCAGAAAAGCCGATGAGGCAAGACTGCTCGATAACAGGACCTTTGGTGCTTTGCTTGAAGACTTGTCTGATGCCGACAGGCGCAGCGATGCGCCCGGTGCCAAACCTGTGCGCTATGACAAGTATTGGGAGTTTGAGAGGGAAGAGGTCTATGACATCATGGAGGCGCTCGACCTTATTGAGCCCGTTACCTTCAAGTCCGGCACGAGCAAACGGGGCAGACCCGCGAAAGATAGCGACAAGACCGATGCCTCAGTCCCGGCTTCATCGAATGAGCAACCCTCTGAGCCCGAGCAAAAGCGCAAGCGCGGCAGACCTAAGAAGCAGTCATCTGACACGCAAGCTCTGATCAATCAGCAGGAGCAGTAGTTTGCGCTAAAATTGAGAATGTCCCGTATATGGTAATGGGACTTGGGAAACTTTTAATACTCTACAATATAGGCGGGAATTTAGGTATAAAGCATCGTAACTTTTATCCTTGCGGGCATACACGAAAACCTTGATTCATCCCGGGGCTCTTCTAAAAAAGATTTAAAAATCAGGGGTTCCCTAAAAATGCACAACGCGGTTTTGGCTTTTTAAATTCAATCGCTCTTTAAAGCCTGTCCTCTTGAGAATTGCCCAAAAACGCCGCCAAATCCTGCAGATCCGGTCAATTTTGGCAGGTCACATTGTTCAAATGGTCAACTTTGCGTTTTAGGCTGAGCGTTAAGGCCGATTTGGCCTATAATGAAGCAAATGAGGCCTATAACCGGCCGCAGTATTAACAGCTGAATAACAAAGGATGATTGCATGCCCAAAAAACGCAGAACCAAGATTGTTACCACTTTAGGCCCGGCTACCGATCGCCCCGGGGTGATCGAAGGCATCATCAAGGCCGGCGCGAATGTAATGCGCATCAATTTTTCCCACGGCAAATTTGAAGATCATGAAAAGAGGGTAAATGCCGTCCGCGAGGCTTCGGCCAAATTGGACATGCCGGTGGCCATCATGGGCGATCTGCAAGGCCCCAAGATCCGCATCGGCTCCTTTAAAGAGGGCAGAGTGCTGCTCAACATGGGCGCGCAGTTTATTTTGGATGCCGAGCTGCCCCTCGAAGAGGGCACGGCCCAAAGTGTGGGACTGACCTACAAAGAACTGCCCCATGATCTCAAGCCCGGGGACATCCTCCTGCTCGATGACGGTCGTATTCAGCTGGCCGTCACCAAGGTTGAAGGGGCGCAGGTATTCACCACCGTGATAGTGGCAGGCATCTTGTCAAATTCCAAGGGCATCAATAAACAAGGCGGCGGTTTGTCGGCCCCTGCGCTCACCGAAAAAGACAAAAAAGACATCTTGCACGCAGCCAAGCTCGGTCTTGACTATGTGGCCGTCTCCTTCCCCCGCTGCGGCGATGATCTCAACGAAGCGCGCAGTCTTTTGGAAAAAGCAGGATCGAGTGCGCGCATCGTGGCCAAGGTCGAAAGAGCCGAAGCCGTGGAATCTGATGAAGCCATGCGCGACATTGTCCTGGCCTCCGATGCGGTCATGGTGGCCCGCGGCGACTTGGGCGTTGAGATCGGCGATGCAAGACTCATGAGCGTGCAAAAGCATTTGATCAACTTTGCCCGCGGCCTGGACAGGGTGGTCATCACCGCAACTCAGATGATGGAGTCGATGATCAAATCCCCCATGCCCACCCGCGCCGAGGTGATGGATGTATCCAATGCCGTGCTCGACGGCACCGATGCGGTGATGCTGTCGGCCGAAACAGCCGCAGGCGACTACCCGGTGGAGACCGTGCGCGCCATGTCGCAGGTTTGTTTTGGCGCCGAGGCTTCCATTCAGCGCTCGGGGTACCGCGCCGAACGCACCTTTGAGACGGCCGAGGAGACCATTGCCGTGTCGGCCATGTTCGCGGCCAACCACCTGCGCGGCATTCACGGTCTGGTGGCCCTGACCGACACGGGCAGACTGCCTTTGCTGATGTCGCGTATTCGCTCGGGTCTGCCCATCTACGCCTTCTCGCGCTCCCATCAGGCGGTCAAGTGGATGAGCATGTACCGCGGCGTGTTTCCCTTCTATCTGAACACCGGCGAGTATGCCTCGCGCGATGAAGCTATCGATGCGGCCGTCAAGATCTTGGTGCAAAAGAGCCTGGTGCAAACGGGCGACAAGGTGGTTGCAACCTTCGGCGTCAAGATGAGAGAAAGCGGCCACACCGATTCGATGCGCGTCATCACCATTTAAACCTGTATCCTGCCGCAGGCAGGATCTTAAGCTTTATTTCTCCCCTCAATTTCTCTGCAGTGCCCGTGCTTTCGGGCATTGTGCCGTCATTTTCAAAAAATTTTAAAATTTTTCTGAAAACCCGGGGAACTTTTCCCAAAAAGCAGGCTCTAATGATCAGTTTGAGCAATACTTAGGTATTGCGCTGAGGTTTCCCTCTTGTGCGGAATATCCTTGGATAAATATGAATATACATCTCCCAAAGGGTCAAGGCCGGCATTGCTTGCAAGTGCCGGCCCGCCTCCCAAGGTTTCATATCTCTCCCAAATTTTCATGAACCAAATAAGAGCCAAGGGCTCTGCTTGGTCTGCATCCTCGGCCAAGGCGGCTCTTCTTTAGGCGTGATTTGCCAAAAGCGCATGATGAAAGATCCCCCTTCAAATAGTTTCTTCAGAAAAAATAAGATGTGCCGTTAAAAACTATGAAAGAAGAGTGTCACATAGTCCAAATTTGATTTGCCGGGCATTGCGCCTTGCGCAGCCAATACGGGTAAGGCATAGTCCTAGGAGACAACATGGCCCTGTACCTTACTAATATAGCTGCGATGCAGGCTTACAGTTCCTACAATAAAGCCTCATCCAATCTTTCCACCATCTATGCGCGGCTCTCAAGCGGCCTTAGGATCAACTCTGCCAAGGATGACGCGGCAGGCTTGCAGATCTCAGATCGCATGACCTCGCAGATCAAATCCCTCACTCAGGCCAGCCGCAACGCCTCCGACGGTCAGGCTTTGGCCCAAACGGCCGAAGGGGCCATCGAAGAGATCACCTCCATGCTCCAGCGCATCCGCACTTTGGCCGTGCAGGCTGCCAACGGCACCAACACCGATGCCGACAGGCAGGCCCTCAATGAGGAGGTGAAGCAATTGTGCGAGGAGATCACCAGGATCAGCCAAAAAACCACCTACGGCGGCGCAACCTTGTTAAACGGGGCCGAAAACGCCGGGAGCAATTCGCTTCTAAGCTCCGATGGCAAGATCTATATTCAGGTGGGAGCCGATGCCTATGACACCATCAGCATAGACTTGAGCGCAGGTTTTTCCATGCAGCAGATCACCGCAGCCGTAAGCTCGGTTGTTTACGATTTTACCGTTGCCGATACCGACGGCTCGGACGGATTGATCTGGGATGCCGACGGCAACGTGAGCTTTTCGGTAAGCTCTGCCGAGGGCGCGCAGGCCGTCCTCTCGATGGTGGACAGCTATATCTCATACACATCCGCCCGCCGCGCCGAGCTTGGCGCCGTGCAAAATCGTCTTGACAGCATTTTGCGCAATAATTCGTCGATGCTCACCAACTTGTCCGATGCCCGCTCGCGGATTCAGGACACCGACTATGCCGAACTGGCCTCAGAGCTTGCTTCAAGCTCCATCCTCGAGCAGGCGAGCATCTTGATGATGAAAAATGCCTTCACCTCCAAAAACCTTATCTTGCAATTGCTGCAAAACTAGTCGTCTTTATTACTTGGATCACACTTTTTAAAAAGACAGCTCCTCTGTCCCGAAGTTAAGGCAAATTGCCTTATACTAAGCCTTGGTTTGTCTTTTATTTAGGATTGTGAGATCTATGAGCGCATTTTCAAAGCTGAAAACCGTACTTTTAACCTTGGTGCTGAGCATGGGACTTATGGCAGTTGCCCCTGCATCGGCTCAATCAATCAGCCTTAACGGCTTTGTATCTTCCGCCCTAGAGATAGTCAAGTTTGATCCTGTGCATGAAGCCCGCGGTTTTGGCGGCGCGAAACGCGGCGGCTTTGGCATGAATTTTGGCGGCAATAAGGGTGCAAGCAATGCAACGCGCAACAATACTGCTGCCAACAATAATGCTGCGGCCAATCAAAGGAATGCAGGGACTGCTGCAGGCACCGCAGGACGCGCAGGCCTGATGGGCTTTTTGGGCGGCATGGGCCTCATGGGCCTGGCCATGCTCGGTGCAGGGGTATTTGGCGGCGGCTTTTTGCTGTATCTTTTGGCCATGTTCCTCCTGCCATCCTTAATTGCCGCCATCACAGGCCGCAGACAAGAGCAGGCAGCCGATATGCCTGCGTCCAAGTACTCCGAGCAAGAGCTCTTTGGCAGGCAAAATCAAGAGCAGCATTATCAAGATCAAGATGATGCCGAGTTTAAAAAAGAGAACATGAAGTATCGCAAGTTCTAACTTCAAAAAGGATCATCCTTGCCCTCAAGCCAAGCTTGGGGGTTTTTTATGGGCAAAAAAGGCTTTTGCAGGGGCAAGTTTGAATCATTAAGCTTAAGAAAGTGCGCACAAAGCCGCTTATAAAAGCCTTACCCAAAGGCTCCTGCCTCTTTGCCTGCGCAAACTGCATCAATTTTCATGCCGGCTCTCCTTTAAAAGGAGGGCTTAAACCATGCCAATCAAATCTCATGCATTTAATTTTGCAAATTAAATATAATTGCAAAGGTTACAGAAAAACTGTTTTGTAATCTTTTAAGTTACAGTTGTCTGCTATAATGGCTCAAACAAGAGGCGAGTTCATGCAATTATCATCCAAGCTGCCCGTGGCTGTGCACATCCTGCTGGCCATAGCTTTTTTTGAGGGCAAAATCAAAACCACTTCCGAGTTTTTGGCAGGCAGCATAGGCACCAACCCTGTGGTGGTGCGCAAGATCATAGGCATGCTCAAAGAGGCGGGGCTGGTTAAGGTTAAACCGGGCAAAAGCGGCCCGGCACTCAATAAAGATCTAAAAGAGATCACGCTCCTTGATGTCTTTCGGGCCGTCGAAAAAGACCGGGTGCTGTTTCCTTTTCACGAAAATCCCAATCCCCGCTGCCCTGTGGGGCGCAACATTCACAATGTGCTTGACGACAAACTTATTTGTACAGAGCAGATCATGGAAGATGAGCTCAATAAGGTGACCTTGGACAGTCTCCTGCACAGCCTGCACGATTTTGCTTCGCGCGATTAGCTCGTCTTCAAAAAGACGGGGCCTGATTGAAGGCCCTGGCGATCGCAAAAAGATGGATCTCTTTTGTGAGGGCCCCTTTTGAGCATAAGGGCCGGTATTTTGCCCCCGGAGTTGATAAGGATCAAAGTTTGACTTTGGTTACTCGATGGCAAAGGAGGCGTATGCCTCGGCTCCCACCGTGATGTCGCCTGCGATGTACACCGACTCGCTTCCCGGTGCATCAGCGGACATGGCTCTTGCCATCATTAAGTTTGAGCGAGGGGCAATGACGGGGCTTGAGCGCTCAAAGCTTAACGAGCAGGGCTTGCCAAGCCTGACCCCAAAGCCTGAGGCCAGTTTTTGGGCCTGCTCTTTTGCATCGGCAATGGCCAGATCGCGCGCCTTATCCAAGGCTGCTTTTTTGTCCTTTAACTGATAGCTGAAGCTTCCAACCTTATTGATGCCGCATTGCAGGGCAAGATCGGTGACATCGGCTATCATGGCAAAATCTTCAAGCTTGACGGTGACCACGCGCGAGGCTTGGTACATGATGCGCTCGACCTTGCCATCGCCTCTCTCGTAGCGGGGGCTTAAGCTTAAGTTATCGGCCGTAACGGCGTTTTCAGGCAAGGCAAGATCTTTTAAGGCCCCGCTAAAGGCAGCGACGCTCTTTTCGACCTCGGCGCGGGCGGCATCGGAGTGCTCTTGATAGGAGCTGACCTCAAAGCTCAATACTGCAAGATTGGGTTTGACCTTGTACTCAGCAACCCCGGTGACGCTGATAAGGCCGTTTTGCGTGCACAAAGAGCCTTCCTCTGCGGCAAAAACCTGAACTGCGGCCAATAACATGGTTGCTGCGAGGGTGCCTGTCAAAGCTTTTTTCATGGCGCTCCTAATTTTGCATAAAGATTCAATCGTCTGTAAATAATCGGCAATTTATAGTGATTTGAAAACCCACGATACAGCCTGAGGCTGAGGACAAGCTTAGGCAGTTAAATCAGGTGCATTTATTTGGGATCAGAGGAGTCTGTCATTTTGGAGAGCAGGGGGATGACCTCTTGCCTGAAGGCCTCAAAACTTGATGAGAGCTTTTTAAGCTCAAGGTTTTGCTCTTTGATGGCGGCTATGAGCTCTTTTAACAAGTTTTGGCTTTGATGATCGTTTTGAAGCAAGACCGGATGGTTTTTCGGGTAACTGTAAAAGTGCGAGAGGCGTCTTGCAGAAGATGCGCTCTTGCCTGCAAGAGGATCCTTTGGCGATAAGCCTGCCTCTTTGCTGCGGTCCATGATGGCAAAATCAGGCTCGCACTCACCCTCTTGGTTATCATCTGCCTTGGGTTCTTCGCCGTCTTCATCTTGCAAGTCGGTGACGCCTTCAAGCTTGAGCTTGTTCAAATGGCTTTTGTCCATCTGATTCCACATGGTCATGGCCTCCACTATGCACGGCAGGGGGATGTCGCCGCCTGCTTTGGCCTTGATGGAAGCGACCGAAGGGGTGATGCCTTTTAAGTAGAGATCTTGGGCTGTCTTCAATAGCCTGGCGGTAAGTTGCACTTTTTCATCAGGGGTCAGCATGTTAGAATCCTCCTTCATAAGGCAGTTTGTCGACTGCAAGCGAGGGACCTATGCAGTCTTATGAGGAAATTTTAGCAATTTTAGACGAATTAGAACAACAATTGGCCAAGCTTGCACTATGGGGCGGCGCGGAGGGCCGGCCTTGCGAGGAGTCTTTTGTGTCACAAACGCCATTTTGCCTTGATGCCATGGAGTTTCATCAGTGGCTTGAGTATGTGCTCATCGCAAGGCTCAGGCAGATGATCAAAGAAGGGGCATTGGTGCTTCCTTTCAACCTGGTCTGCCACACTCTGGCAGAGGAACTCTACAAAGAAGATCAGGAGCGCTATCAAGAGCTCATTGCCATTTTAAAAAAGCTCGATGAGCGCTGTGCTTTTGAGCACCGATAATCTTAAAAGCCAGATCGCCGGCACAATGGCTAAAAAGGATATGTGTCCTGCTGCAGCTTTCAATGGCGGGTATGGATCTCAGCGCAGGATTGGCGGCATTTCCATTTAAAAAACATACGCAGATAAAGCGTGAAAAAAAATTAGCGATAAAATCAGTTAAAGTTTAAAAAAAGAAAAGGAAAGAAAGGTATTAATCAGGATCTGCTTGAGTGTAACCAACAGGGTGCTTATAAGCAAGTTTCAATAGGGATTGCAGCGATATAGGGGAATTTGCAGAGTGAACCTGCCATGAGCATGATTGATTATGTTGTAACCTCAACAACAAAATATATTGAGCAGATGACCAAGGCCCAAAGAAAAAAAATACGGGCAATTTTTTACGAGCAAGGAAACAGCCTTGTTCATGGCAGGACTGTTTGACTTTAACTCTCTTTGCGGCCCGGTATCCATTTTGGATCCCGGTGCCGGCTTGGGAATTCTTGCCGCAGCTTTAATTGAACGAATTTCAGGTATACCATCAATTACGAGCATCAAACTTACTTGTTATGAGAACGATACCAACATCTTGGAACTTTTGCGGGCAAATTTGAATTGGCTGCGTTCTAACTGCAACAAAAAAATTGAATATGAACTTATTGCCGACAATTACATTTTATCGCAGCAGTATGATTATAATTGCACGTCGAATGCATCTTCCAATCCACCCAAATATGATTTTGTGATTGCAAATCCTCCCTATCTCAAACTGCCAAAATCGGCCCCTGAAGTCAGAGTAATGACTGATGTATGTCATGGAGCACCAAACTTATATTTTTTGTTTGCCTCAATGAGTTTATTTAATCTTAAAAATGATGGCCAATTGGTGTATATCATCCCACGCTCCTGGACTTCCGGTGTGTATTTTAAAAAATTTAGGCAAAAGTTTTTATCTCATGGGGTTCTTGAACACATTCATTTGTTTGAAAGCCGCGATAAGGTCTTTGAAAAAGAAAGCGTTCTTCAAGAGACAATGATTATCAAGGTTAAAAAGACACAAAATAAACCTCAAAATATAACTATCACAACCACTCAAAGCAATGCAGATTTTTTACAAAAAACTTCTTTTCAGGCTCCCTATGCAAAGGTTATAAGTGCGGAGGAACAATATGTGTTCCTTGTTACCAATGACAATGAGATCAAAACTTTAGACAGGCTGATGCGCTTGCCTTGTACTTTGCCCTCAATCGGTCTTAAAATGAGAACGGGGCTTACTGTCGATTTTAGAAATCGGGAGGCACTGCGCGATTGTGAGGAAGAGTCAGCTGTTCCACTATTTTATTCTCAACATATAAAGAATGGAAAGGTTATTTTTCCTATTGGCAAAGAACATGAGTATCTTGTCACAAAACAAAACGCTCTTTTACAAAAAAATTCAAATTACCTTTTTGTTAAAAGGTTTACTGCCAAAGAAGAACACAGAAGACTTCAATGTGGAGTTTATATAGCCTCTAAACATCCTCAGTACACAAAAATTAGCACGCAAAATAAAATAAATTTTATTTGTGGCCTGCATGAATTGTCTGAATGTGTAGTTTACGGCTTATATGTGATTTTCAATTCAACACTATATGATTGCTACTATAGAATTTTAAACGGCTCCACTCAGGTTAACTCTACTGAAATTAATTTAATGCCAGTACCTCCGCTCAATTCAATTGAAGCAATGGGAAAGGCGTTAATAGCCGGTAAGGATATGTCCGAGGCTTCTTGTGACAAGATATTAAGGAATTTTATATGAGCAAATTAACAGAATCTCAGGAGATTTTAAATGCACTTCATGTTCCATTTGAACAGAAAAATCATATTTGCTGTTATACATTGCTTGCGATGGCCGGCTTAACTGAGGATAGCCCTTGGTCAACAGCTGCCAATAATTGGATTCGTGTCCATGACATAATTGAATTTGTAAATAGTCACTATGGGACAAATTATGCAGAAAATACTCGCGAAACTTTTCGGAAGCAGGCGATACATAATCTTAATCTCCGCCCATAAAATATAACTACACGCCTCAAAAACCTAATTTTTTGCATTCTTTAGCCATTTTCGCTTGTTTTTTCCTGCAAACGTAGTTATAATCCATTATAAGGTTTTCCTATAACTACAGGAGGATGGCATGTTCATTGCGTACAGGAAGGTCGGCGGCATCGTGTATGCTTATCTGGACCGCTCATACCGGGATGAGAACAAGAACGTAAAAAAGGAAATGACGAGCTTGGGCAGGGTCTTGGACAAAGAGCGCAACATCTTTCGCAGCAGGGAGCGCGGCGTGTTCACCTTTGACATCAAAACAGGAAAATATGGAGTGCCGCCTAAGGAGTTTGTAGATCGGACCGTCGACAAGCGCAGAAAAAAGAAAGCAGTAAATGAAGGCCAAGCGGAGCGCAAGATCTTAAACTTTGGCGACACCTACTTCTTGAACGGCATGTTTGAGCGCAGCGGACTCATTAACTGCATCAAAGCCATGCAGACGCCTTATCAAGAGTTGTTCATCACCATGATCTTCCACTACATCTTGCGCAATGAGTCCAATGTCCACGCAGAGAGCTGGTATGAGGGCAACTATGTCAGCGAGCTCTTCCCTAAAGCCAATCCTACCTCGCAGCGCATCAGCGAAATGATGAAATCTGTGGGCAGCGAGGAGTGCTGTCGCAAATTTTATGATGCCTATTTCGAGTTCTGCGGCGCCTTAGCCCCCGAATCGCTCAATATCTTGATCGACAGCACCGGCTTGCCCAACTCCATCCACTTCCCATTGACGGCCGTGTCCAATCATAACGGCCAAATCAGTGAGGAGGTGCGTCTTATCTATGTCACCGATCAAAGAACGGGACTGCCCGTTTACATGAGGTACATTCCGGGCAACGTCGTTGACGTCAGCACTTTGAAGATCACGGCAGCCGAGCTTCAAGAGCATGGAGTGAAAGTAAGGTGCGCCTTGCTTGATGCCGGATATTGCAGCCATGAAAACCTAAGAAGTCTGCTCGAAAGCAACATAGGCTTCATCACCGGGCTCAGAGAAAACATGAGCCTTTACAAACAAGTTTACCAAGAGCACTTCAGCACTCTCAAAAATCCCAAGCACCTGGTCAAATTCAACAACAGGGCCTTGTACATCAAACGCGTTGCTTGCAACTACGAGGGCCGCACCGTGTATGTTTATCTGTGCAGGGACTTGTACCGGCAAGTCATCGAACAAGGCAAAGCATTGGATATCTTCCTTGCCTCCAATGATGACCAACTTGGCGAACGATTTGCTGCAAATGAAGATCGGTTTGGGGTGTTCATGATCATCTCGTCGGTTGATATTGACGAGAAGGACATCCTGGATACCTACTGCACCAGACAGCAAATCGAGCAAATGTTTGATATATCGAAAAATTATTGCAAGCTGTTGCCGTTGGCGGTGCATTCGGAGGAAACCTTTAGGGGCCATCTGATGATCTGCTTCATAGCCTCCATCCTGGTCATGATCATCATGAACAAGTTGAAGGCCGGCAGGCAGAAGATGACGGTTAAAGGGGCACTGGTGGCGCTAGAAAACGTTAAATGCAAAGTATTCGATAAAGCGATCCTCGCTCAGGAGTTTACCAAGAAGAGCGCTGATGTCTTAAAGCTCTGCGAAATCCCGCTCCCGGAAGTGAGGTTGCCCAGGCTTAGCGTGTAGTTATAATATGGGGGCGGAACTTAAGATAAAGTTATGCTTCTCTTCCCTTAGACCTTCCGTGCGATTTACTTTTATTTGTGCAGGCTTGTTTTTTGCAACGAACTTAGTGAGCTTTAGTTTAAGTTTTTTGACACGAGGGCCTGTGCGCCTTAAACTTGGCACAAAACATCGCGCGATTGGTGTGCTTGTGTATGTACAGATGAGAGTCGTCATAATTTTGACGGCGTGCAGAATATTGAGAGAAAAGCTGTGGCAGTGCTAGATAATCTTCTGTCTAAGGTCAGGGTGCCCGCGAAGGTAAGAACCTTCTACCTGGGCGCAAAAGCCAATCCCAAGGTCGCCAGAGGTCTGGCCATAGGCTCGACGGCCTATAAGAAGATGCACATGCTCAAACTGGGCACCCCCGTCCTGGTGCTGGCCTGTTTGTCCATGATCACCCTGCCCATGCCGCCCGTGCTGCTGGATCTTTTGTTCTCCTTTAACATTTCATTGTCGATGGTGGTGCTGCTGGTGGCCATCTATGCCAAGCGCCCTTTGGATTTCGGCTCCTTTCCCACCGTGCTGCTTTTGGCCACCATCTTGCGCTTGTCCTTGAACGTGGCTTCCACCCGCGTCATTTTATTGCACGGCCAGGACGGCACGGCCGCAGCAGGCAAGGTCATCGAGGCTTTCGGCCATGTGGTAATGGGCGGCTCTTACACGGTGGGCATCATCGTGTTTGCCATTTTGATGATCGTAAACTTCATCGTCGTCACCAAGGGCGCAGGCCGTATTTCAGAAGTGTCCGCCCGCTTTACCTTGGATGCGATGCCGGGCAAACAAATGGCCATCGACGCCGATTTGAACGCAGGCCTCATTGATCAGGAGCAGGCCAAAGCCCGCCGCGCCGACGTCACCCGCGAGGCAGATTTTTACGGCTCCATGGACGGTGCTTCCAAGTTCGTCAAAGGCGACGCCATAGCGGGCCTTTTGATTTTGATCATCAATATCGTAGGCGGCATCATCATCGGCATGGTGCAGTACGATTTGTCCTTTAGCGAGTGCGCGCGCATTTACGCTTTGCTGACCATCGGCGACGGTCTGGTCGCGCAGATCCCCTCCTTATTGCTGTCGGTGGCCGCGGCCATCATCGTGACGCGCCAAAACAATTCGGATCAGGAAATGGGCAAGCAGGTGGTCTCAGAACTGCTCGCCCAGCCCAAGAGCCTGCTCATTGTCGGCGGCGTGCTCTTTATCATGGGCGTGGTGCCCGGCATGCCGACCATGGCCTTTTTGACCTTGTCTTTTGGCTGTTTTTGCATGGGCTGGTATGTCAAGCGCCAGCAGCAGGCAGCCTTGGAACGGGCCGCGGGCAAAAAAGATGTAAAGACCGCCGAGATCAAACCCCCCGAGCAAAAGGAGCTTTCCTGGGAAGATGTGGCCGAGGTTGACGTCATCGGCCTTGAGGTGGGGTACCGCCTGATCCCTCTGGTGGACAAGACCCAGGGCGGAGAGCTCTTAAGCCGCGTCAAGGGCGTGCGCAAGAAGCTCTCTCAGGATTTGGGCTTTTTGATCCCATCGGTGCACATTCGCGATAATTTGGATTTGGGCCCCAGTTTCTACCGCATCACGGTGATGGGCGTCACCTTCGG
The DNA here is from genome assembly GCA_964651505.1 of uncultured Enterobacterales bacterium. GTDB lineage: Bacteria > Pseudomonadota > Gammaproteobacteria > Enterobacterales > Succinivibrionaceae > Avisuccinivibrio_A. The sequence goes on along the minus strand of CAZYXT010000018.1, from coordinate 15,095 downwards.
CGAGGCCGAGATTCAGGTGGACAAAGATCTGGCCATTAATCCCGGGCAGGTGTTCGGCGAAATCCCGGGCATCAAGACCAAAGATCCTGCCTTCGGATTGGATGCCGTCTGGATCGCCAAAACGGACAACGACCGGGCTTTGGGCCTTGGCTACACGGTGGTCGATACCTCGACCGTGGTGGCCACGCACTTGTCGCAAATCTTGTCGGCCCATTGTGCCTCGCTGCTTGGCCAGGAGGAAGTGCAGAACATTTTGGATATCGTGGCGCGCACCCAGCCCAAGCTTGTCAACGGTCTGGTGCCTGCGGTGGTGAACCTGGGGCTTTTGACCAAGATTTTGCAAAACCTCTTAAACGAGGGCGTGCCCGTGCGCGACATGCGCACCATCTTGGAGACCTTGGTCGAATATGCGCCCAAGAGCCAGGATGCTGAAGTGCTCACGGCAGCCTGCCGCATCGGCTTGCGCCGCCTCATCTTGCAAGACGTGGCAGGAGGCGTGGAGATCATTCCCGTCATCACCTTGGCCCCCGATCTGGAGAAAGTCCTGCACCAGTCCTTGGAGACGGGCGGCTCGGCAGGCGTGGGCATCGAGCCTACCTTGGCCGAAAGGCTGCAAAAGTCCTTGTACGATGCCACGGTCACCCAGGAAATGCAGGGCGATCCTGCCATTTTGCTTACCTCAGGCATGCTGCGCTCCACCTTGGCCCGCTTTGTCAAGAACACCATTCCGGGCTTAAATGTCTTGTCTTATCAGGAGATCCCCGATGACAAGCAGATCAAGATCGTAAGCGTTATCGGCAATACGCAAAATGCATTGGGCAGTTAAAGTCAGACCGATAAAACCGTGACTTCGTCGAACCATTGTGATTAACAGGTTGCGCATTTAACCTTTTTTTGCCTAAACTATATAAAAAATAATAACGAAATAACGGTATCAAGAAGACATAACAGTCATGAAGCTTAAACGTTTTATCGCCAAAGACATGCGCACGGCTCTGTATGCCATCAAAGAGGAGCTTGGGGCCGATGCGGTCATCATGTCCAACAAGCGAACCGATGACGGAGTGGAGATTGTCGCAGGCATCGATGAAGATTTGGCACCTGCCTCGAATCTGACGGTAGACATACAAAACCCTGCGGACAGAAGCGATCGTTTTTTAAGCGAAGATGACGTATCTATATCCCAAAATGCCTTGGAAGCCTTAAAAGGCGGCAATCCCCTGCCCAATCCCAAGGCGCAGGCTGCAAACTTAAAACCGGGCACTCCCCCTCTTCCCCAATCCCAAGGCACCTTTGCCAAGAGCCTCTTGGAGCTTTTGGAAAGACAAAAGCGCCTCAACAAAGCAGGCCTCAACCGGGGGATGACGGCTGCTCAGGGCGAGCCTCAGGGAGTCGATCCCTTGTCGGCATTGTCAGCCGATCCGCGCATTGCAAGACAGCGCATGGCCGTGCAGAGCCTCGCAGGCGGCTCCGAGCAGGCCTCAGCGGCGACAAAGAGTGCCGCCCAAGAAAGCATTCCCGATCTTGACGCACTTTTAACCAAAGACGAACAAAGACTTGAAGAGCTTAAAGTAAGCGGCATCGACTCATACCGCCAAGATCTTAGGCAATCAAAAGAAGACGACGCCCCCGATGATGACGAGAAACTAGGCTCCGAGCTTGCGGCCATCAGGCAGCTTTTGCAATATGAGCTGGCAGGCTTGCGCCATGATCAAAAGATGCGCCAAGAACCTGTCAAGGCCATGCTCTCAGAGCTTTTGGAAGATTCGGGGTTTTCCCGCATGCAGGCCCAAGATCTGGTCTCGGGCATCAATGGCGAAGAGTCCATCAATGCAGCCTTGCGCGATCTTAAGGACATCGTCGCCTCGCGCCTCACCCTGATGGAGGACGATATCGTCGACAAAGGCGGCGTTGTGGCACTGATAGGTCCTGCAGGCGTGGGCAAGACCACCACATTGGCAAAGCTGGCCGCAAGATTTGTCATGCGCTACGGCCCGCAGCGGGTGGCCATCGTCAGCGCCGATCATTACCGCATTGCAGCCTTTGAACAGCTTAAAACCTACGGGCGCATCATGGGCTGTCAGGCTTATTCGCTCTCTTCCCTCGGGGCCCTGCCCAAGCTTTTGGGCCAGCTTAAACAAAAAGCTCTGGTCTTGCTGGACACGGCCGGAGTGGGGCTTAAGGATGAGCGTTTTGGCATGCAAATTGCACAACTTAAACTGCAATCGGCCCTCAATCTCAAGCATTACCTGGTACTGCCGGCCACGGCCCAAAGAACGGTGCTTGAGCAAGCCTACAAGCAGTTTTCGACGTTGCCGTTGGAAGGTTTGATCTTAACCAAGCTTGATGAGGCGATGGGACTGGGCGATGCCTTGTCGCTGTGTTTGTCTCATCAGCTGCCGCTTGCCTACCTGACGGCAGGGCAAAGAGTGCCGGAGGACATCAGCGTGCCTTCGGCCAGGCTGCTGGCTCAAAGCCTGGTTACGAGCCTGGAAAAAAATAGAATTAATCAGAAGTAAGGTTGAAATGATATGAGTGAGCTTGAGGATAGGGGATCGAACTGGCCTGAAGGACAGAATAAGTCCGACGCCGGCGCTCAAAGCGCAAAGGGCCCGGGACGAACCAAACCCGTCAAAGTGATCGCGGTAACAGGCGGCAAGGGCGGCGTCGGCAAGTCGTCGATCTCGCTGAACACTGCGGTGGCTTTATGCCAGATGGGCAAAAAAGTCATGCTGTTTGACGCAGATCTGGGGCTTGCCAACATCGATGTCATGCTCGGCCTTAAGGTAAATCAAAACTTGGGTCACGTGCTCAAGGGCGAGTGCAGCTTAAAGGATATCATCAGGACCGGGCCTTGGGGCTTGCGCATCGTGCCTGCCTCGTCGGGGCTTAAGGAAATGGCCGCTCTGACCGTCGATCAGCATGCAGGACTCATCCGCGCCTTTTCGGATCTTGACGAGGACATCGATTATCTCATCGTCGACACTGCCGCGGGCATTTCGGATATGGTGCTCTCCTTTGCAAGAGCCGCCCAATACGTGATGCTGGTGGTGTGCAACGAGCCCACTTCGGTGGCCGATGCTTATGCCCTGATGAAGGTTTTGGCCAACGACTATGAAGTGACCAACTTTAAGATCGTGGCCAACTACATGCATTCGCTTGAAGAAGGGCGCACCATGTTCGGCAAGCTTATCAGCGTCACCGATCGCTTCTTGGATGTCAATTTGGAGCTGGTCTCCTGCATTCCCACCGATCCCAACATGCGCAGCGCCATCAAGCGCCGCTCCTGCGTGGTGGACATTTACCCCAACACTCCTGCGTCCAGAGCTTTCCGCTCATTGGCCAAGCGCGTGATGCAGTGGCCTGCTGCCAGAACTGCCAGCGGGCATCTTGAATTTTTTGTGGAAAGTTTGATTAAACGTTCGAACTCCTGGTCCGACGACGAGCAATCTGTCTTGGGTGCGGCCTCATCGGAGGGATGATAAGGATTTGATGCATGAGAAACGGCGCGGCGGCATATTTGCGGCAAAAAAGAAGCGACAGGACCCTTAAGATCGAGGCTTATGCACCTTTGGTCAAACGCATTGCCTTGCACTTAAAGGCCCGTTTGCCGCCTTCGGTGGAGCTTGACGATCTGATTCAGTCGGGAATGCTGGGGCTGATGGATGCGGTGCAAAACTACGAAGAGGGGCACGGCGCCGCTTTTGAGACCTATGCCTCCATCCGCATCCGCGGAGCGATGATCGACGAGATGCGCTCGGTGGATTGGGCTCCGCGCTCGGTGCACAAAAACACCAGGCAGATCTCCACTGCAATGTCACATCTTGCACATAAATTGGGCCGCGAGCCTAAAGATAGCGAGATTGCGGCCGAGCTTAATGTAAGCGTTGAAAAATACCGGCAGATGCTTCAAGAGTCGGCTTCGTCCCAAATGATCGGGATTGAAGACTTAGGGGTGACCGAGGATGTGATCTCCGACAGCGACGGCCCCAGGGAAGACAAGCTGTTTAACGTCTTAGCATCAGTACAGTTTAAGCGATCATTGACACAGGCTATAGCCAGGCTTCCTGCAAGGGAGCAACAGGTGTTAGCCTTTTATTATGATGAGGAAATGAATCTTAAGGAAATAGGGGCGGTCTTTGAGGTCAGCGAGTCGCGGGCCTGTCAGATTTTAGCCTCGTCTTTGGCCAGGCTGAGATCTTATCTCAAAGAGTGGGCCAAGGATGCATAAGATAATTTGCAGGCGTCAAAAACGCCTTGCGGTTACGTGTGTGTGCTAAGGTAACGGCACTTGTTGGTACAGATGCAGTCTGACTGCAACGCAAGGAGAGGAGCCTCAAGCAATTGGGGATTATGTGAATTGAAGAAGAACACCAAAATTTTGATCGTTGATGATTTCTCGACCATGCGCCGCATCATCAGAAATCTTCTGCGCGACCTTGGGTATAACAATACCTACGAAGCCGATGACGGAGCCACGGCTCTGCCCATGTTGATTTCAGGCGACTACGAGTTTGTAGTCACCGACTGGAACATGCCTGTCATGCAGGGCATCGACCTTCTGCGCGAAATCAGAAAGCACCCGAAGTTGAAGTCTCTGCCGGTGCTGATGGTAACGGCCGAGGCCAAGCGCGATCAGATCATCGAGGCGGCAAAGGCCGGCGTTAACGGCTATATCGTCAAGCCTTTCACCGCAGCCACCCTCAAAGAGAAACTCGACAAGATCTTCGAGCGCATTGACGGTACGGAAGAATAAGCCTTGCCACACCTTAGGAGAGCCATCTAATGAGTAAGGAGCAGGAGATTCCTGCAGGCAATGGCGGGGCCATTACCTTGGAAGAGGCGCGAGAGCTGGTCATGTGCCTTGAAGCAGGCATGCAAGAAGAGGCTGACCGCAAGTTCATGGCCATCGTGCGCGCCCATGAGCCCAACATTTTTGTGGAAGTGGGCAATCTGACGCGCGATCTGCATGAGGCCATCCGCAGTTTTGCAGAAGATCCAAGGCTGAGGGATATCGCCGACATCGAGATCCCCAATGCTTCGGAGCGCCTGCGTTACATCATCACCATGACCGACAAGGCTGCCACCCGCACCCTCGATGCGGTGGACAACTGCAAGCCGCTGGCCAACGATCTCATCGCCTCCATTGAAGACATTCTGCCTTTGTGGAACCGGCTGATGCGCCGGGATATCGGCCGCCACGAATTTGTCAGCCTGTGTCATCAGGTTGATCAATTGCTCAATTCCACCAAAGAGCACGCCTATACATTGTCCAATCATCTCGATGAGATCCTGATGGCTCAGGATTACCAGGATCTGACCGGACAAATGATTCAAAAAGTCATCAGCCTGGTCGCCGAAGTGGAAGACGATCTGGTCAAATTCTTACTCACTTTCTCGCAAATAACAGGCATTCAGCCCGTAAAGGACGAAGAGCGCGAAAAACAGCCTTCCATCGAGGCTGCCGGCCCTGCCCTGGAGAGTCAGAAGCAGACCCATGAAGTGGTCTCCACTCAAGACGATGTTGACGATCTGCTGGCAAGTTTGGGCTTTTAACAATAATTACTACAGGGGGGAGCATGGACGAGGAGATTTTACAAGACTTCATAGTCGAAGCAGGAGAGATCATCGAAAATCTGGACGAACAACTGGTTCAGATTGAAAAAACGCCCGAAGACAGCGATCTGCTTAATTCCATTTTCCGCGGTTTCCATACTGTCAAAGGCGGCGCCGGGTTCTTGGAATTAAGCGCCCTGGTGGATATCTGCCACGCTGCCGAGAGCGTCTTTGACATGCTCCGCAACGGACACATCAAGATGAGCCCCAATCTGATGGACGCCATCTTGCAAGCCTACGATGAGATCACAAGGCTGTTTGGGCAGGTGCAAAATCACGAGACTTTGGAGCCTGCTCCGCAAGAGCTCATCGACCGTCTGCACGATATCGCAGAAGGCAAGGATACGGGAGGGGCGCCTGCCCCCGAGGCTCAGAGCGAGCCTGAGCCTGAGCCTGCCCCGCAGCCTGAGCCTGAGCCTGAGCCTGAGCCTGTCGAAATCAAGGTTGAAAACTTAAAGCAATCGGACAAGGATCCTGCCCCCGCCCCCGAGGCGCACTCGATTGACGACATCACCGAAGATGAGTTTGAGGCGCTGCTTGATCAATTGCACGGCAAGGGCAATGCCCCCGGGGCCGATAACGACAAAGCCGCAGCCGCCGACGAGACCGATGATGATTTTGACGATTTGTTAAAGTCGGCATCTCAAGAACAAGGCGAGCTTAAGGTTGCCTCCCAAGAAGAGTTTGACAAGGCCCAAGCCGCCGCGGCAGCCGCGCCCTCCCCTGCTCCTGCCAAGGCAGAGCCTCCAAAACCGCAGCCCGAGCCCAAAGCCGATGCTCCCAAGCCTGCCGCCCCCGCCAAGAGCGCAGGGGCCAAAAAAGATGCTCCTGCTCCCAAGAAGGACAGTGCTGCCAAGAGCACGGAGGCTCAGGGCGAGACCACGGTGCGCGTAGACACTCAGGTGCTCGACGATATCATGAACATGGTAGGCGAGCTGGTGCTGGTGCGCAACCGCCTCGTTTCCATTGCCTCCCATCGCTCCGATCAGGAGATGACCAAGGTCATTTCCAATCTGGACGTAGTGACAGGAGATCTGCAAGGATCGGTGATGAAGACCCGCATGCAGCCCATCAAGAAAGTTTTCGGCCGCTTCCCCCGCGTGGTCAGAGATTTGGCGCGCAAGCTTGGCAAGCAAATCGAGCTTAGGATGGAAGGCGAAGACACCGAGCTTGACAAGAATCTGGTCGATGCGCTGGCAGATCCGATGGTGCACATGGTGCGCAATTGCTGCGACCACGGCATCGAGCTGCCTGCCGAACGCGCGGCCAAGGGCAAAAGAGAGCTGGGCACGGTGACTTTGTCTGCCAGCCAGCAGGGCGATCACATCCTATTGCACATCAAAGATGACGGACAGGGCATGGATCCCGTTGCTTTGCGCAAAGTTGCCATCCGCAAAGGCGTCATCGACGAGGACACCGCCGGTCGCATTTCAGACGAGGAGGCCTTAAACCTCATCTTTGCCCCGGGGTTTTCCACCAACACCGAGGTCACCGACATCTCAGGGCGCGGCGTGGGCATGGACGTGGTCAAGACCAACATCTCCAAGCTCAACGGCTCGGTCAAGGTCATCTCCAAGGTCAACGAAGGGACGACCATCGAGATCAAGGTGCCCTTGACCCTGGCCATTCTGCCCACTTTGATGATCGGCATCTCGGGGCGCACCTATGCGCTGCCCCTGACGGCGGTTTCTGAGATCTTCTATTTGGATTTGGACGCCATGCGCGTGGTCGACGGCCTCAACACCATCGTCATCCGCGACAAGGCGGTGCCTTTGTTCTTCCTAAGACAGTGGTTCGAAAACGCCCCCATAGACGATTACATCCACGGCAAAGCCCATATCGTGCTGGTGCAGGCCAGTTCCCTCGTGGGCTTCGTGGTCGACGAGCTGGTCGGACAAGAGGAAGTGGTCATTAAGCCTTTGGACAATATCTTGCGCCATACGCCGGGCATGGCAGGGGCCACCGTCACCTCAGATGGCGGCATCGCCCTGATCTTGGATGTCCCGGGGCTCTTGCGCGCCTACGCCCATAAGGCGGCTAATCGTTACTAGAAGACAGAATTAAAATTACAGCTACAACAAGGCAAAATCATGGCAGTTAAAGTTTTAATCGTTGATGATTCCACGTTCTTTCGCAAGAGACTGACAGAGATCATCAAGGCCGATCCCGCATTGGAGGTTTGCGGAGAGGCCAAGGACGGCAAAGAAGGGGTGGATATGGCCATCAGGCTCAAGCCTGATGTCATCACCATGGACGTGGAGATGCCCGTCATGGACGGCATCACCGCCGTCAAGGAGATCATGCAAAAAGCTCCCACTCCCATCTTGATGTTTTCGTCGCTGACTTTAGAGGGGGCCAATGCGACCTTCAGGGCGCTTGAGGCAGGCGCGGTCGATTTCATGCCCAAAAACTTTGACGACATTGCCCACCGCCGCGAGGATGCCTTAAACGAATTAAGATCCAACATCAAGGCCGTGGCCCGCAGCCGCGTGATGCGCCGCCCCTCAGCCTCATCGGCAAGTTCAGGCGCAGCGATGGGTTCACGCATGTCAAGCTCTTCGTCTGCGGTCAGAGGCACGGCGTCAAATTTAAGAACAAGCAGCCCTCAGGCTGCCCCTGCAGCGTCAAACGTCAGATCTTTTGGCACTGCTGCGCCATCTTCGCTGCGCTCTGCCTCAAATGCGTCCGCAGCTCCTTTGTCGCGCGGCGGCCCCATGACCTCCACGAGACTTGCTTACGAGAAGATCCAAAGCCAGCTTGAGTCCATAGATCAGGGCAGACCCGCCGCTGCCATGCAATTTTCCTTTGGCAACCATGCAGGCGAAACCACCAAATTCAGACCCTCGGGCAAAACCCACGAAATCATTGCCATCGGCTCCTCCACGGGCGGGCCCATTGCGCTTCAGAACATCATTCCCAAGCTGCCTGTGCAAAAGGTGCCCATCATCATCGTGCAGCACATGCCCCCTGCCTTTACCACCACTTTTGCCCAGCGTCTTGACAATATGTCAAAAGTTCATGTGGTGGAGGCCAAAGACGGCATGATGCTCGAGCCCAACACCTGTTATATTGCCCCGGGAGGTTTGCAGATGATTTTTGAAAAAACCATGTCTCGCGGCAGGATCAGAATTTTGAAGGGCGATGACCGCATCGTCTATCATCCCTGCGTCGATGTTTCCTTTGCCTCGCTGGCACAAGTTTACGGCGGCAGGGTTCTTGCAATGATTTTGACAGGCATGGGCTCTGACGGTTGTGAGGGCTGCCGCCTTCTCAAAAAGGCCGGCTCTGTGATCTGGGCTCAAAACGAAGAGAGCTGCGTGGTTTACGGCATGCCTCAGGCAGTAGTGAATGCGCGCCTGGCCGAACAGGTGCTGCCGCTTGATCAGATTGCAGACTGCATCTGCGAGGAAATGCGCTAGATAACCAGATAAGCGGAGTCAGCTATGAATCTAATTGGCGTTTTTACTGCAATCGGCTGCATTATAGCCACCATGGTGCTCGAAGGCACGCACCCGGGAGCCCTGATTAACCTGCCGGCCTTCCTGGTCGTGGTGGGCGCTTCCATTTCTGCCTGCCTGGTGCAGTTTTCCATCAAAGAACTGTTGTCCGCTTTTGGGCACGCTTTTTGGCTGCTGGCCCCTCCGCGCCTCAATCTCTATTCGCAGGCCGAACTTTTGACGGGCATGTCCACCACCGCCCGCCAACAGGGACTGTTGGCCTTGGAAAACTCGGTGGGAGCTGCCAATGACGAATTTACCCGTACCGGCATTCAGATGATCGTCGACGGCGTGGATAAAGATAATTTGGCAGTGCTGCTGCAAAACGCCATCGATGTCGAGCAGCAGAGGCTTGAGCCCAATGCGCGCGTGTTTGAGTCGATGGGCGGTTACGCTCCGACCATGGGCATCATCGGCGCGGTGCTCGGTCTGATTCACGCCATGTCGCTGCTTGACAGGCCCGATCTGCTCGGCCCCTCCATCGCCGTGGCCTTCGTTGCCACCATTTACGGCCTGGTGTTTGCCAACATCGTCTGCCTGCCTGCCGCCAACCGCATCCGCACCATCAATACCAAGATCGCCTTGTACAAATACATGACCATGGAAGGTTTGGTCTCCATCGCCGGCAGCGAAAACACCATGATGCTCAGAAGACGCATTGCCGTCTTTACCGGCCACAGCGGCGACTGACAGCAGGAGGCGGTCATGAAAAAGGCGCCTAAAGTTCATGAAAACATCGAGCGTTGGATGGTCTCTTACGCCGATTTTATGACGCTGATGTTTGCCGTATTCGTTGTGCTCTACTCATTTGCCATGACCAAGCAGTCGGAGGCCCAGTCCATGGTGCAGGGCCTGGTGCAGTCGTTCAACGAGATGGGCATGGTCTCCTCGACCCCGGGCATCATCGCGCTCCCCGGACCCGTGGCCCAAAGTCAGATTGACAACGCTTTGGCCGCAGCGCAGGCCCGCGACAATCAGGTCACCGCCGAGGCCGAAGGCGGCGGCGGTCTGATGGACTTTGGTTTGAGCTCCTCTGAAAACAGCACAGATCAGTCGGTGGAATCTGCGCAGATTGAGGGCAATCTGACCGTCTCCGAGCTTGACAATCCCTCTCAGGGCCGTCAGGTGCGCGACTACAACACAAGACAGCTGCCCACCCCTGCAGGCTCTGAAGGCGGCGTCAGCCCGGGCGGCCAGCCTGACGAAATCGACGACGGCGGCACCGCTCCTGCCGACACCAATCAGCTTGGCGAGGCAGTCACCGGCGAGCCTTTTGACGCCATCATGCGCTCGCTTTCCTCAACCCTCGAGGACATGGGTGTGACGGGATCTGTGGACATCGAGCAGGACGCAAGGTTCTTGACCATCAACATCGGCTCGGCGCTGCTCTTTGCCGAAGATTCGGCGGCCGTGCTCAACACCGCCCGCCCTGTCATCGCGCAGATTGCCAGGGTCTTGAGCTCCATCAACAATTACGTGCGGGTGCGCGGCTATACGGACAACAGCTTCAACTACGAAAGCGTCTACAAGAACAATTGGGAATTGTCGGCCGCAAGAGCCATCGCCGTCTTGGATGAATTGCAAGAATTCGGCGTGGACGCCGAAAGATTGGCAGTGGAAGCCTACGGACAGTACGCTCCCTTCTACTCCAATACCACGCGCGCAGGCAGGGCGCAAAACCGCAGGGTAGTCATTGCCGTGTCGCGTTATGCCATGGACAAAAAAGAGCCGCAAATCCTGCAGGGCGACGGACAGAGCCATACGGAAACTGCAGTGGGTGCAGGCTCGGGCGGCATCAGGTTTGACCGCAATGCCGACGGCTCAGTATCCTTCAGCATTCAGCCGATCCCTTCGGCAAGCGAGAGTGAAGCGCCCGGGAATTAATTAAACGAAGCACACAAGAAAAGGTATATACATTGTTAGTTTGGGCAGTAGCAAGTCAGAAAGGCGGGGTAGGCAAGACCACCACGGTGGCCTCCTTGGCCGGGTGGTTGCAAAAAGAACAGCTGAGGGTCTTGGTTATCGACACCGATCCTCACGCTTCGTTAACCTCGTATTTGGGCTTGGAGGACAATGACGCGCAGCTCAATTTGTTTGATCTGTATGCGGCAAGCTCCATCAGCCGCGAGGTGTTCTTGCGCACCGTCACCCAAAGCCGTCACCTCGGATTGGACATCATCCCCTCCTCGATGACCCTGGCCACCATCGACCGGCAGCTCTCAGGCCGCCAAGGCGTGGGCAGGATCTTGGCCAAATCTTTGGCCATGGTGGAGGATTGCTATGACGTGGTCCTGATTGACTGTCCGCCGGTGTTAGGTGCCCTGATGGTCAATGCCCTGGTGGCCTCAACCACCATCTTGGTGCCGACCCAGACCGAATTTTTGGCTTTAAAGGGCTTAAGCGGCATGATGCGCACTTTTGAGATCATGTCCTCTGCGCACAAAGATCTGGATCTTGACTATCTTGTGATCCCCACCATGTTTGACAAGCGCACCCGCGCTTCGCATCAGAGCCTCGATTTCATGCGCAGCCATTATGACAATGTATGGGGGCAGTGCATTCCCATCGATACGCTGTTTCGCGAATCAAGCGCCAAGCGCCTGCCTCTGCCGCTGATGGACAGCGGCTGCCGCGGCGCCATGGCCTACAGGGCTTTGCTCTTTGATATCGTAAAGCGCGAGCTTGACAAAGATGCGGCCAGGGTTACCGCATCCTTGCAGGCCCTGCTAAAAGAGCCTGCCTTAGGCGAAGACAAAGCAAGGTCGCGCGGCAAAGCCGCATCATCAAGAGCCGCCTCGGGCCTGTTAAAGTAGGAGGGAAGCATGCCTTGGAGTCACCATGACAGGCTTGAAAACACGCTCATAGCCTACTTTGAGCAAATGCTCGCCGATGATGAGGGCGATGAGTCCCCAAGGGTGAATGCCGCCGATGAAATAGCGCAGGCGCAGCCTCATTTGAGCTCTGCCCAAGATGCCATTTTATCTGAGCTTGACGTTTTGCAAGAGCAGGCCTCGCTAGAAGAGCAAGAGTACTTTGAGCCCCAAAGGCAGCCTCAAGAGGAGCCTGCCTTAGAGCAAAGACATTTTGCAGATCCGCCCTCTCTTGCATCGCTGCTTGAGGCCGTGCCGCAAAGCGAGGTTGAAACCCAAACTTTAACGAAAGAAAAAGAAGAAGTTGCGGTTGCCCAAAAGGTTGAAGAAAAGACTGAGGCTGTCAAGCAAGAAGAGCTTGAGGTTCAAGAAGAACAAAAGGTTTTGGAGCAGACTCAAACAAAAGTTCAAGAGATTGCAGAGGCTCTGCCCCAAACCGAGGTTAAAGAAGAGGCCTCAGAGCTTAAAGAAGACGAGGCTGCCAAAGAGACTCTCAAGACTGCGGAGGTTAAGACACAAGAGGCTGTGCCTGCCGACGCTCCCGATGAGGACTGGCGTGCTTTGGAACTTGGCGATGAGTTTCAGACCTTGTTCTTTGTGGCAGGGGGCGTGCGTTATGCCGTGCCTTTGATAAGCCTTGGCAGCATCTTTGAGTGCCCCAAGCTTACGCGCATCTTCTCGCAGGCTTCCTGGCATCTTGGGATCACGGACATTCGCGGAGAAAAGGTCAGCGTGGTGGATACCATGCAGTTTGTCAATCCGCAGGCAGGAGAGCGCAGCGAGCCTTATCCTTACATCATCACTTTGGGACAGAGCAGATGGGCTCTGACATGCGATGTGCTGGAGGGCAACCGCACCATCTCCAAGGATGCCGTCAAGTGGCGGCAGACCGGCGGAGGCAGGCCGTGGCTCGCAGGCATCGTCAAGTCCGAGCGTTGTGCTTTGATCTATGTTGATGAGATGATCAAGCTTTTGGATGCAGGTTTTAATGAAAGTTCTTTTAATCAGATCGCACAAGAGGACATTTGATTTTGCCATCAGTCCTAAACCGTGCTAGATTAAAAGCCGATTATAACAATAAGGTTTCTTTTTAAGAGCCGCTTAAATGAGGTGAGAATTATGGTTGCCGAGAATACGCCCGTGGGTGCGGTTTTTGATCCCGAAGACGCTAAAGGCGAAGATCTGCGCTGGGTTACCTTTCAGCTGGACCGTGAGATCTACGGCGTTAACGTCATGCAGGTGCGTGAGGTCTTGCGCTATTCGGATATTGCTCCGGTGCCGGGCGCTCCTGCCTATGTCTTGGGCATTATCAATCTGCGCGGTAACGTGGTCACGGTCATCGACACGAGAATGCGCTTCGGGCTGCCTCCTGCCGATGTAAACGAGAACACACGCATCATGATCATCGAATCTGACAAGCAGGTGATAGGCATCTTGGTCGATTCGGTGGCCGAGGTTGTCGATCTCAACAGCGCCGACATCGACGACACTCCGAATGTAGGCACCGAGGAAAGTGCCAAGTTTATTTGCGGCGTATGCAACCGCAACGATGAACTGTTGATCTTAATTGATCTTAAGAAACTGTTGACTGAAGAAGAGTGGCACGAGGTGGCCAGTCTTTAAGTGAGTGCATGTGGCAGCTTTTGCAGATCTTAGCTTATATCTGATGACAGGCGCAGCGGCAGTATTGCTGCTGCTCATATTGATATCTTTCATCATTCACTCAAGACGCCAGTCGCGTCTTGAGAAAACCCTGCAAACCCTCGAACAAAGCCTGATGGTAAGTTCCGGCGCCTACGAATCGCTGCAACAAAAAACCGATGCGGCAGAAGAGCGCCTGCAAACCCTCGAGGCCCAAAACCTCGACCTTGCAGCAGAGGTTAAGGAGCTTAAGCTTAAGCTTGGGCAAAAAGCCGCCGCCCCCAAACAACCTGCCGCCAAGGCCCCCGCGCGCAAAGCCGCTCCTGCTGCCAAGCCTGATGAAAAGGCTAAGCTTGAGACGGTCCGCCGCATGATTGACGACGGGTTTTCCTTTGAAGAGATTTTAAAGCGGGTAAATTTGCCCGAGGCCCGGCTTCGCCAATTGTTTGCCCAAAGGCGGGCGCAATTGAAGCCTTCTTTGGCCAAGCTTACGCAGGATTATCCTCAAAACACCGCCATCTTAAACAGCAAGAGCGGCTCGATTGAAGATGATTTGAGCTCCGTGCCACAGGCTGTGCCTTCGCCCCAAGCGCGGGCGGTGGCCGATCCCAATCTTGACGGGCACAAATTGCAAAGCGCGCCGCAGCCCTCTGCTGCCAATGCCCCGCAGCAGATTAAAGAAAAACAGGCCCAAACCCTGCCTAAGCCTTCGGGGTTTGTCCAAAAAGCCCAAGAAAAGGCACCAAAGCCTCAATCTTTGCCCGCAGCTGCAAGCGTCGATGATCAAAACCTAAAAGATCCCAATGCACTCGGAGCGAGGCTTGCCTTGCAGATAGAAGACAGGATCAAAAACGAAGGAGCCGTTCCAAAGGTCGCAGCGCCTGCGCCTAAGGTGCCTTTGGTCAAGGCCGGCGCCAACGATGCCAGGCGCTTGCAGGAGGCCATGCGGGTGTTTGAGCAGGCCTCTGCGCCCAAGCCTCCCGTTGAAGACCCTTTGAGCGAGGCCTTGAGCAAGGTTGCGCCCCCTGCGCCGCGTCCTGCCGATGCAGCTCCCGTCGCTTCGTTTAAAGCGCGCAATGCCTACGGCATACCCTCTTTGAGAAGGCGGCGCTGATACCGGCTTTTGCCTTTGAAACCTCTTTTGCTCAAGTGCAGAAGAGGTCTTTTTTACAGGCATAAACAGAGCTGCAACCCGATGTCCCGGGCTGCAACACGCTGACATTATCGATTCAGAATTTAGGAGTTTTAGGAAAAATGAATTGTGGTGGAGCTACGCGGGATCGAACCGCGGACCTCTTGCATGCCATGCAAGCGCTCTCCCAACTGAGCTATAACCCCATGCGATACGGTAAAGACGAGCGATATTAAGCAAACCTGCGCTTAACGCCAATCTTTTGCGAGATACTTCAAAATGAATGTGGTGGAGCTACGCGGGATCGAACCGCGGACCTCTTGCATGCCATGCAAGCGC
>CAZYXT010000017.1:10659-28252 GCA_964651505.1 uncultured Enterobacterales bacterium | reverse complement strand
AACCGATGACCTACTGAATGCGATTCAGTCGCTCTCCCAACTGAGCTATACCCCCAAAAACCTTTATTACTCAGGAATAATGGTCAGCTTGATGACGGCCTTGACGTCAGGGTGCAGCTGAATGGTGATGTCGTACTCACCTGTGGAACGCAGCACGCCTTCAGGCAGGCGAACTTCACTCTTGTGAACTTCGCAGCCGCATACGGTCAGAGCTTCGGCGATATCGCGGGTGCCGATGGAGCCGAACAGCTTGCCCTCATCGCCGGCGTTGGCGGCAATGGTAACGGTGGCAATCTCTTCGATCTGGGCAGCGCGGGCCTGAGCCTCGGCCAGCTGAGCAGCAATCTTAGCCTCGTATTCGGCACGCCGGGCCTCAAACTTGGCAATGTTCTCTTTAGTAGCCATAACGGCTTTCTTCTGAGGTAACAAGAAGTTGCGAGCATAACCGCTACGAACCTTAACCTTGTCACCCAGACCGCCCAAGTGGGCGATCTTGTCTAGCAAAATGACTTCCATTATGCAATTCCTTCCTATAAGGCCGATCAACGGCTGTGAAGATCGGTGTAAGGCAAGAGTGCCAGGTAACGGGCGCGCTTGATGGCCGTGGACAGCTGACGCTGATACTTGGCGCTGGTACCGGTAATGCGGCTGGGAACAATCTTACCTGACTCGGTTACATAGTTCTTTAACAGAGCAACATCTTTGTAATCGATCTCGGTTACGCCTTCTGCAGTGAAACGGCAGAACTTACGACGGTGAAAATAACGTGCCATGCTAGTTCTCCTTATTGTTCGTCAGAGTCAGAAGGCTGCTCGCGATAATCATCATCCCTGCGGGGACGGCGCTCGCCATCCTCATCGCGACCGCGGCGCTCCTCGCGGGCCTTGACCATCGGAGAAGGCTCTGTTATCGGACCGCGGGTGCGGATGATTAAATTGCGGATAACTGCATCGTTGAAGCGGAAGTTATTCTCGATGTTGTCGATGGCTTCTTGATCGGCCTCAACGTTCATCAGAACATAGTGGGCCTTGTGCAGTTTTTCGATGGGATAGGCCAGCTGACGGCGGCCCCAATCCTCAAGGCGGTGAATCTTGCCGCCATTCTTTTCGATCTCGCCCTTGTAGCGCTCGATCATGCCCGGCACCTGATCGCTCTGATCGGGGTGAACCAGGAATACAATTTCGTAGTGACGCATGAATAAATGCCCCTTACGGTAAAAATCTGAAAGCCTCAGTCAGGCTTTAAGACAAGGAAGCTTACGGGACAATCCCGTGACTGAACGGGCAAAATTCTACTCAGATTTTGAGTTTTGTAAAGAAATTTTTGGGAAAATTTTAAGATTTCCCCCTGCCCTCACTTGTCACGCAATAAGGCGCACTCTTGTCCTCATAAACCGCGCCTGCGCCGTTTTTAAGCTTAGGCATCCTGATTTTTGCTCATGCCGTCAAGATTTATCCTGCACTGATACAGCCCGATGGCTGCTGCCACCGAGACATTGAGGCTTTCCACCCCCTCCTGCATGGGAATGCGCACGATGACATCGCACTTTTGCCTTGTCAGATGACGCATGCCCTCGCCCTCGGAGCCTGCCACCAAGGCAATCGAGCCTGAAAGCGGAGCTTTATGCAACTCACAAGAGCTCTCTCCTGCCAGCCCTGCCACCGTGACATTGTGCTCTTGGAGCCTCTCCAAGGTGCGCGCAAGATTGGTCACCGCGCACAAGGGCACTTCAAAAGCCGCACCGCAGGCTGTTTTTAAGGCCGCCCCCGACAAAGATGCGCTCCTGTCTTTAGGGACAATCACGGCACAAACCCCAAAGGCCCAAGCCGAGCGCAAACAAGCCCCCAGATTGTGCGGATCGGTAACCCCGTCGAGCACCAAAAACAGCAGGTTTTCCCCTGCCTTTGCGGTCAAAAAGTCCTCAAGATCATTTTCATCCCAGCTCTGAGGAGGCCTTATCGTCAGAACTATCCCCTGATGGACGGCCCCGCCCGTAAGCTCGTCAAGCTTGGCTTTGGCCGCGCTTTGCACGCTGATGCCCAATGAATCAAGCTTGTCTTTTAAGGCCTTGATCTTCTTGTCGTCTGCGCGCTCGCGGCTTACAAATGCCGTCAGGACAAGCTGCGGGGCCCTGTCTGTCAAGACTTGGGCGCTGTTGATGCCATACAGGCACAAAGTGCCAGGGCGGCGGGTGGATTTGACCATATAAACCTCAAGGCGGCCTTACAGCCTTCATATAAGAGTCATTAATGCGCTTTGTCTTAGCGCTTGCTGTTCTTTTTCTTGCGCTTTTTCTTTTTGCCCTTGGCAATCTTGGGCATCTCAAAGACCCCGGGGGGCGCGTAATTTATAATCGTTGCATCAGACGTCTTGGGCACGGCCCCTGACCCCCTGTAGTTTTGCAAGAATTTTTGCAAAGGATACTTGTCAAAGCCTGCATCGGCCGCCTGCGCATCATAAGGAGGCAGGGTTTTGCCCTCGTAAAACTGCCCGTCTGCGGCCTCCTGCGCCAACGCCTTGTTTTTGGAGCGTTTTTTGGAGCGCCCGCCCTCATCGGCGCCTGAGGGCGCCACCGCATCAAAGGCATCGGTCAGCTTGTTGCTGCGACGCCCCTTTTGAGCCGAACTTTCCTTGCGATCGGCGCCGATGGTGACAATTTGCGGCTTCATCGGCGTATCTTTGTGAGGGGTTTGCTTGATGACAAGAGGCGCTTCATCGTAGACAGATCTGCGGCAGCGGTCAAGCTCGTCCAAGGCCAGGCGGTTGTTTTCATAAAGCGAGGCTTTATCTTGCGGATCCAAAGTGCCGTCAAATTTTATTTCAAAATCGCTGCTGCCGGCCTCCATGGAAAGCAGGCGTTTGTTGCGCCTTGACTTGGTCATGGCCTCGGGGGCAAGCAGCAAGGTGATCTTGCGCGCGTAAGGATCGACATGGGCGATCTTCACGGGCAAAACCTCCCCCATCTCAAAGTCCTCAAGGCTCAGGCCGTGCTCGATGTCGCCCACAAACAGCAATCCGTCGACCTTAAAGTCCTTTAAGGTGATGAAGACGCCGAAAGTTGCCACCGCCGACACAATGCCCTGCACGGTGTATCCTACATATTTTTGCAAACACAGGCATTTTAAGCTGTTGTCCACATCAAACTCGGCGCGACCTGCGGCAATCTCCTTGTCAGTGCACCTTTGCCCCAAGGCATCAAGCTCGGCCTTGGAGTAATGATGTTCGCCTATTTTGGGAAGGGCTTTGCCCTCTTTGACAAGATAAGCCTTGATGATGCGGTGAATGATTAAATCGGGGTACCTGCGAATGGGCGAGGTAAAGTGGGCATAGCGCCCGAGGGCCAGGCCGAAGTGCCCGATGTTCTCTCTTTGATAGACGGCCTTGGACATGGTGCGCAAGAGCATCAATCCTATGATCGAGGCGTCAGGCCGTTCTTTGACAAGATCCAACAAATTGGCAAAATCCTTGGCAGAAGGCTCATCAGGCAGGGCATAAGTGATGCCGCGTCTTGCCAGAAAATCGCCAAAGGGACCAAGCTTTTTTAAGGTTGGCTTGTCATGCACGCGCAAGAGGCCGTCGCCCTTGTGCTCAATCACAAAATCGGCCGCCGCCACGTTCGCGGCAATCATGCACTCCTCAATGAGCATGTGGGCATCGTTGCGCTCCAAGGGAATGATGCCGTCAGGCTGCAAATTCTCATCGAAGGTAAAGGACACTTCCTCCCCTTCAATGTTCAAGGCCCCGCGCTGCTGTCTTTGTTTTTTGAGGACCAAGTACAGCTCGTAAAGACGCTTCACATCCCCGACCACGGCCTCATGCTCGGAATTTAAGGCCTCGCCGCGGGTTATCATGTGATAAGCCTCATCATAGGTGAGGCGGGCATGGGAGTTCATCACCGCCGCAAAGAACTTGTATTCGAGGGTCTTGCCGCTGTGAGAGTCGATCCTAAGCTTGCACACAAAGCACAATCTGTCGACTTTGGGATTGAGCGAGCAGATCCCGTTTGAAAGCTGCTCGGGCAGCATGGGGATCACGCAATAAGGAAAATACACCGAGGTGGTGCGCTCGGCGGCCTCTTTATCGATGAGGGTGCCTCTTCTGACATAGTAAGAAACATCGGCGATGGCCACATACAAGACAAAATCCGATCCTTCTTTTTGCACGTAGACTGCATCGTCAAAATCGCGCGCATCCTCCCCGTCGATGGTCACAAGCGGCAGATCCCTCAAGTCCACGCGCCCTGCAATGTCATCTTGCGTAACTTCAGTCGGCACGCGCTTGGCCTGCCTTGACACGAGCTCGGGGAACTTGGGGTTGATGTTGTAAGTAAGAATGGCCTGCGTGACCGCATCCTGCACCGATTGCACCGTGTCCAAAACAGAATCGATGCGCACCGTGCAGATGTTGCCTTCCTCGGGGCGCTCTTCGATGGAGGCTGCGACCAGGACATTGTCGCGCAGCGAGGGGAATTCGCGTTTGCAGCGGCGCACTTCGCGCTCGCCGAGGACAAAGCGCATGCGCTCGCCCTGCACCGATATGTAACCCTCCCCTGCCTCCTGTCCGTACAGGCCGAAGATCTTAAGCACGGGCTTTGTGATTTGCGTTACCACCGCCATGCCGGTCAGCGGGCAGATGCAGGCCTTGACCGCATCGCCCTTGATTAGGCTGAGGTTGCGCGCAAAAGACAAGATCTTGAAGCTTGCCGCCCCCTGCTCCAAAATTTGGCCGTCGCTTAAGGATTTGACGGTGCCTTCAACCTCTTTGAGGCCCTTTGCCCGCACAAAGCAGCCGCGAAACTCCAAAAGCAGGCCCTGCTTTACAAACTCTTTTAAATGGCCGCGCACCGTGTCGGCCAATTTGGAAGCATCGACGGATCCTGAAAATCCGACTGCCTGCATGGCGGCAACGAAGGAGGGCTTGTGAAAACGGGAGGAAAAATCGTAAGAGTGAAGGCAGCTTACAAGATACAAGGCTGCCTTAAAATCGGTTTGAGGATTTTGGGGGCTGCCCAAATCTTCTTCCAAAAATTTATAGGGTTGGGGTTTGGCCATCTTTAAGTTCCTGCATGTGTTGCGGTGTGCACGGGTCCCCTCAATGTTATCGGGTTATTATCCCGGGCAGGCAGCGACTCATTGTAAAGCCTGCACGTAAAAATTCTGTGGAGTAAGGTTAAGCTTACCATTTTTTGCCATTCACAAAAACATGGCCAAAATGTCGTTGAGCATGATTTTGCCTTGCAAGGTAAGAGCAAAGCCTGTCTTGTCAAGCTCAAGAAGCTTAAGATCCTGCGCTCTTTTAAGCTTATCTGCCAACGCCCCCTCAAACTTTAAGCCGCAACAGGCGTGCATTTGAGCAAAACTTATCTTGTCAAAGAGCCTGAGCCTGTTTAAAAGATACTCAAAAGCGATGTCGTCAGCCTCAACCTTACAAAAAGAAGGGGAAGCCTCAAGATAGCCTTGGTAATCGTCATTAAAGACGGTGCGCACAATCTTAAGGGTGCCTGCGGGCGTTTTGAAAGTAAACTTGCCATGGGCCCCTGCCCCGATCCCTGCGTAATCGCCAAAGCGCCAGTAGTTTTGATTGTGAAGGCAGCGCATGCGGCGGGTAAAAGCCGACACCTCGTAGCGCTTAAAGCCTTGTCCCTTAAGATAAGCAAAGCCCTCATCTTCGATGGCGGCAAGCTCATCCTCACAGGGCAGAGGCGGAGGATTGTCATAAAAGGGCGTGCCCTCCTCTATCGTAAGCTCATACCACGACAAATGCTCGCAGCCGCTGTCGCAGGCAATTTTAAGGTCGGCCAAGGCATCCTCTTTGCTCTGCCCGGGCAGACCGTGCATGATATCAAGGTTCACCCGCACCCTGTTTGCCATAAGCTTGACTGCCTCTAACGCATCAGATGAGCGGTGCACGCGCCCCAAGGCTGCCAAAGACCTGTCGTTAAAGCTTTGCACCCCCAATGAGATGCGGTTGATGCCCATGGCAAGATAGTCTTCAAAATTGCGGCGATTTAAGGTTTTGGGATTAACCTCCAATGTAATCTCGCAATCTTCGGCCCGATGCTCCCTTGTTTCATCCAAAAGGAGCTTTAAGGAGGCAGGATCGCACAAAGAGGGGGTGCCCCCGCCTATAAAGATGCTGATAAGCTTGCGCCTGCCAAGATACGGCAGAAACTGCCTAAAATCCGCGCACAGCTTGGCAACATAGCCTTTATCGGTGACGCCGCAGCGCGGCTTTGGCACCGAGTAAAAATCGCAATAAGGGCATTTGCGCAGGCAAAAAGGATAGTGCACGTATAAAGATACGGGCAGATCGGCACACTCCAAGTCATTTATATCTTTGATCATGCGCCAAAGACCGCTTTTGTCTTGCCGCTTTTTAAAGCCTCAAGATCACGCATGGCGTTTTTGCAAAGCGCAAAAGAGCAGCTTTAAAGCCTTGCCGCGGTGGGACATCAAATTTTTGATCTCTATTGGCAGCTGCGCTGCAGTCTGTGCGCGCCCGTGCACGATAAAGAGGGGATCGTAGCCGAACCCGCCGCTGCCGCGCTCTTCAAAGCCGATGGTGCCGCTCCAGGAGGCCTGACAAACAGTCGGAGTGGGATCGTCGTATTTGTTCACATAGACCATGGCGCAGCGATAACAGGCCTCCCGCTCTTCAAACTTTTTAAAATCGGCAAGTTTTTGAAGCAAGAGGGCATTGTTGTCCTTATCGCTGCGAGAGCCTGAAAAACGGGCCGAATAAATGCCGGGGGCACCGCCTAAGGCCTTGACGCACAAACCCGAGTCATCGGCAATGGCAGGAAGCCCCGAGACTTTTGCGGCAAAGCGGGCCTTGATGAGGGCATTTTCCACAAAAGACAGGCCGTTCTCTTCGGCCTCATCCTGCGTAAAATCCGACAACAGCTTAATTTGCAGGTTAAAGGGGGCGAGGATCTCCTCTATCTCTTTTAATTTGCCGGCATTGCGCGAGGCCAGCACCACGGTATCAGGCAGCATATTGATTGATATTCTTGCGGTTTAAGATTTTAAGGGCCGACTGAGCAGCCTGCACCAAAGACTCTTCGATGCAAGGATGATAACAGTTAAAGTTGATGAGATCTTCGACGGTAAGGCGCTTTTGCATGCCCATGGCCATCAGGTGCGCAAGATGCTCGGCCCCCGTGCAACACATCTCAGAGCCTAAGATCTCATGGGTTTCCACATCGACATACAGCCTGATGATGCCGCCTTCGGCCCTTCGCAGCCTGAAGCGGCCGTTTTCGCAACGCACCTCCGAGCAGACAAAAGGAAAGCCGCGGCGGGCGCGCTCTTTCATTTCATCAAGGGTGCGGCCGACGATGGCGCAGCCGGGGTCAGTAAACAGGATGTCAAGGCGGGGCTTGACCTTGCGGGTGCGGATGACAGGATAAGAGGCGGCATTGTCGCCTGCAAATTGCCCCTGCTGCGCAGCCTCGCTGAAATTAAGCCCGCAGGCCGCATCTCCTGCGGCAAAGATATGCGGGCAGCTTGTCTGCAAGGTCTTGTTGTCCACGGCGATAAAGCCTTGCTCGTCAGTTTGCACCATGGCCTCTTTTAAATTGAGCTCGTCGGTGCGGGCCATGCGTCCGCAGGCTGCGATGATCTTCTCTGCGACCATGAAGTTTTCGCAGCCGTTTTCATCGAGGTAATAGATGGCATAGCCCTCGTCTTTGAGCTCTTCGATGGCCGTAAGGGTGGCGCTGATGTGCAAATTCATGCACTCGTGCAGCAATTCGTGGGCAACGGGGATCACCGCATCGTCGGTAAAGTGCCAAAGCTTGCCCTTGCCGAACACCGTGGTCTGCACGCCCAATTGTTTGAGCGCCAGCCCAAGCTGCAAGCCTGAGGCCCCCGAGCCGAAGACGGCGCAGCTTTTAGGAAGCCTGTCGCTTTCAAACAAGTCCGAGGCCGTCATCGCCCCGCCTATGGCGGAAAGCTCGTAAGGAATATAGGGTTTGGAGCCTGTGGCAATCACGCAGGTTTTAAAGGTCACCAAGATGTCCTCGTTGACCATCGCCTCGTTTTGACCGATGAAGCGGGCCTTGCCGATCAGCCTTTGTCCCTCGTTGATCTTATACATGAAGGACAATACTTCGGTGGTGGCGCGGGCTCTGATGGTGCGTACGGCGTTTAACACCTCATCGGGGCTTACAAAACGCTCGCCTAACATCTTGATGCCGAAGCGGTCAAGCTGCGCTGCCGTCCCGGCAGCCCTGCCTGCCTCCAAAAGAGCCGTCAGCGGGGTGTCGCCGCTGCGCTCGGCCGTGGTGCCCAAAGGACCGCATTCGACCAAGATGCAGTAGCCTTTGGCGCTGCACTGCCTGAAGGCATTGAGCCCTGCAGTGCCGGCACCTATGACCAGGGTGTCGCAATTGAGTTTTAAGGTCGTCATTACAATCTCATCAAACTAAGGTCCTTTTATTATAGGCCACACTTGGCTAAAATTCGTATGATCCTGCCAAATGGAGAAAGTCATGAGCTGTTGCACCAATTTTATCTACAACTACGAAGCCTTCATTTTTGACTTGGACGGCACCCTCATCGATTCGATGCCATATCACGTGCAGGCGTGGGTGCAGGTCTGCGACGAACACGGCTATAAGCTTGACCCGGACATCATCTATAAGATGGGGGGACTTGCCAACGCCGAGGTGGTCAGGCTTTTGATGACCATGGGTCTTGAGTGCGACGACGTCGATGCTTTCGTGGCGCGCAAATTTAATCTGTACAGACAAAACATCGACAAGGTGCAAGCTTTCCCGGCGGTGGCAGAAATGCTCAAGACGGCCCATGCCCGCGGCATCAAGGTGGCGGTGGGCACGGGCTCGCAAAGGCCCAATGTCGAAACGGTTCTCAAAAATTTGGGGCTGTACTCATCCATCGATGCCCTGGTCACAAGCGAAGATGTGGTCAAACACAAACCGGATCCTGAGACTTTTTTGACGTGCGCAAACAAGCTTGGCGCAGATCCGCGCCGCTGTCTTGTGTTTGAAGATGCGCCCTTAGGCGTGCAGGCTGCCAAGGCTGCCCGCATGGACTGCTTGTTGTTAAAAGACGGGGTGGTGGCAGATTGCGCAGGAGTGCGTGCGCCCGCGCCTTAAGTCAGCGACCCCGGGGACTGTCCCGAGGGTCTTAATCGGTTGAGCTTGATGGGATGACGGTGCCTGAGCCCTTTTTGAGGGCCAGAGTCGAAATCTTGTCCTTGTAAATCAGCTGCTGGCGCTGCTTGATGTCGGTGATGCTGATGGTGTACTGATCAAAAGCCTCGACCACGCCCTCAAATTTGACGCCTGTGATCAAAAACACGCAAACATGGGCTTTCGTATCCACCAGCCACTGTAAGGCGGCATCCTGACCTCCGTCATGCATAAAAGCAGACGAGAAGGTTTTCTTGTTCTTTTGATTGGCTGTCCTCTTGTCTATAGGTTGACCGTCCATGTAAGTCTCTTTTCTTTCTTATTATTGTTCATACGCGAATTATCACGTCACAGCAAGCTTGCTAAACGGACTGTGCAAAATCAGCGCAACAACGACCCGCCTTGCTGCCTCATAGCCGAACACCCGGGCTGCATAAAAAAATTTCAGACCCTAAAAATTTTATCCGGCAGGCGATACTTTACAAGTATTGACATTACTTGTCAAAGTATTGAGCAAAGTTGAGTGGCTTTGAGGGGGACCGGTCAGGCATTTAAATATTTTATTGACCAATTCAATATTTAACAGGCAGAAAGATTGGCGCATCCGCAGTCGCGCATTTTAAAAACTTGATTTTAAAAACCGGCAAATGAGCATTTGCCCAAGACTGTTTGTCAGTTTAAAACCCCATCAATCAAATTTTAAGCCTGAAGATGCATTGGGCCCGTTCCTGAGCCCGTCGCGGCTTTTTTTAAGGCAGATCCTCTTCCTCGGGCAAAAACCACTGCCCGTATTGCTCGCGAATGGCAATATAGGTTTGCATGATCTCATGCAGATGCAGCGTCAAATATTCGCGGGCCAGGGCAAACTGCCGCTCCTCGATGGCCTCGAAAATGCTCTGATGCTCTTCGATTAATTGCTCGTAAGGGGAAACCCGGCCTTGCGACAAATAGCGGATCCTGTCCATTTGGGGCTTGATGGACTGAATGGTCTCCCAGGCCATGGGACAGGTTGACAGCGAGCACAAAAGATGATGAAAGTTGTCGTCGGCCTGCAAGAAAGCTGCGGTGCTCTCGCGGGTGCTGCCGTTCATAAGCTCCTGTTGCCTGGCCAAATTCTCTTTGAGCCTGCCCAAGATGAGGTTAAATCTTTCCTCGTCAAGCTTTTGGGCCGCATCGATGGCCGCACACTCGATGGCCGAGCGCAAAAAGCAGATCTGCCTTAAATTGCTCACCGAGATCTTTTGCACGATGCTACCGCGCTGGGGTATCACATGGAGCAATCCGTCATGGCGCAGCCTCATCAGGGCCTCGCGCACCGGCTGGCGGGACACGGCAAAATGAGCCGAAAGTTCGTTTTCGGAAATGGTGCGCCCGGGCTTGATGGCAGTCATGGTGATCTGCCGGCGCAAAAACTCGTAAATCTGAGTGCTGATGGGACGATCGGATCTGATGCGCAATGGCGCTATGGGCTCGCTGTCAGTTAATTTGGTCATGAATCCTCGCACAGACAAAGCCGGACGCAAGCCGGCTTTGCCATATTAACCCAAACTAACCGCAAGATACAGCTAATTTAAGTATTTGCGCAAAGTGCTGCGCACTGCTCCCGGTCCTGCGATCATTTCGGCAACCAATCCTTCGACCTTGGTGCCGATGCCTGCATCATACAGATTGACGCCGAAGATGGAAGCATTGGACAAAATGCTCTTTAAGTTGTCGCCCACGCTTGAGGGATCGCCAAACTTGACAGGCTCCAAGATCTTCTTAAGCTCGGGGATCAAAGGATCGTCGGAAAGCTCAAAAGGCTGACCGTCATCGCCAATTGCCAAAAGATAACGGATCCAGCCTGCCAAAGCCAAAGGCAGGGCAACCAGCTTCCCTGTATCCAGGCCCTTCTTTTGGTAGTTCTTTAAGGTCTCGCCAAAACGGACGGTGACCTTTTGCGAGCTGTCGGTGGCAATGCGCTGAGGCGAATCGGGCAGGCACTTGTTGGTCAGGCGCTCCTCGATGACCTCGGTCAAAAAGTCCTTGGGGCTTAAGATCTTAGGATCGTCTACCACAGGCAGACCTTCTTGGTAGCCCAAGGTCTTGACCAGCTTGACCAGATCTTCATCTTCCATCTCGGCGCTGATGCGCTGATAGCCAAAGATGCATCCGTAAACGGCCAAAGCGGTGTGCAGAGGATTGAGGCAGGTGGTGACCTTCATGCGCTCGCACAAATCGACGCCCTCTTTGGTGGTAAAGAGCACGCCTGCCTTCTCCAAAGGAGGACGGCCGTTGGGGAAATCATCCTCGACCACCAGATACTGAGGCTTCTCGGCATTGACGAAGGGGGCAATGAAGGAGCCGCGGGCGGTCTTGATGGGATCCATGTCTTCGATGCCCAGATCTTTTAACTTTTGGGTGATCTCAGGATCGGGGCGCGGGGTGATCTTGTCTATCATGGTGCAGGGGAAGGATACCTTGCCCTTATCTTCCAAATACTCGACAAAGCCCTTGTCAGCCAGGCCGTTGTCAAGCCAGGCGCGGGCCACGGTCAAAACGGCATCTTTGACCTTGTCGCCGTTGTGCGAGCAGTTGTCCATGGAGACCACGGCAATGGGAGCGGCGCCTGCCTGATAACGCTCGTAGAGCAATGCGGCAGTCCAGGACATGGCGTGACGCACAAAAGAGGGGCCTTTTTGCATGTCCTCAAGCACCTGAGGCAGATAGGAGCCGTCGATGCCCTTTAAGGCGTAGCCCTTCTCGGTGATGGTATAGGAGAGCATCTGCAGACCCTTGTCCTTAAAGAGCTCGCGCACGGTCTTCTCATCCTCGGGGGCAGTGCCGTTGAGCTTGAAGCCGTCGGTGACGGAGCCCAACACCTTAAGCTTGGTGCTCTTATCGGGCAGCAGCGTAACTTCCAAGGTCAGGTGATCGTGGGGCTTGTAAACTTCGTCGATGATGGCGCCATCGTAGCAGGACATGGTCTGAATGCCCGACTTCTGCAAGCCCTCGTCAAGCAGGGTTTGCTGCAAGGAAGCCACAAAGCCTCTGAAAATGTTGCCGGCTCCGCAGTGGATCCACACGGGGTGGGTCTTGGTAAATTCCTGCACTGCCTTGACGTCATAGCGGGGAAGCACGACCCCGGCCTGCTCCAAAGCAGCCTTGTCTTCGGCCAATCCTTGTAAAGTTATCTTTGCCATTAATGATTAACTCCTGATATTTGCTGATTGTATGGGGGAAGGGCAGCTTTGCTGCCCTTTGCGATGAGTTTTTAAGCCAAAGGAGCAGTAACCGTGTTGAGGTTGTCGGGGTACGGCATGCCCTTGCTCTTGCGGATAGCCTCTTCCAAGCCGATGAGGTAGTTGGAGCCCAAAGCGCGATCGTACAAGCCGTAGCCCGGGCGTGCCTTCTCGTCCCAAATCTCGCGGCCGTGGTCGGGACGGATCAGTCCGTTGAAGCCTACTTCGACGAGGGCCTTCATGATCTCGTACAGATCCAGCGAGCCCGTGTGGGAGACGTGGGAGCTCTCGTGGAACTGATGATCGCCCGTATGCAAAACGTTGCGGACGTGGGCAAAGTAGATGCGAGGGCCGATCTTGGGGTTGCGGATGATCTTGGGCAGATTGTTGGCAGGGTTGGAGCCCAAGGAGCCT
This sequence comes from uncultured Enterobacterales bacterium, assembly GCA_964651505.1. Taxonomy (GTDB): domain Bacteria; phylum Pseudomonadota; class Gammaproteobacteria; order Enterobacterales; family Succinivibrionaceae; genus Avisuccinivibrio_A. The sequence goes on along the minus strand of CAZYXT010000017.1, from coordinate 15,463 downwards.
GTGCACAAGGAGAAGCCGTTGCAGGGGCTGGAGTTGAGCTGTGCTATCTTGACCAGATCTTCTTCTGACTTGGTGATGCGCGGAATGCCGAACAAATCGTAGGAAGGATCATCGGGGTGAACGCCCATCTTGATGTTCCACTTCTCGCAAGTAGGCATGATGGCATCCAAGAAGTACTTGTAGTTGGCGCGCAGCTCATCGGGAGTCATGCCCTGGAACTTCTTGATTTGGGCTGAGATCTCGTCGCGGCGATTGAGCTCCCACCCGGGCATCTCAAAGCCGTTTGAATTGTCGGCGATGCGATCAAACATCTGATCGGCAGTCAGGCCCTCGATGACCTTGCCGTCATAGGCCAAAGCGGTGGAGCCGTCAGGCAGGGGCAAAGCCAGATCGGTTCTGGTCCAGTCGAAGACCGGCATGAAGTTATAGCACACCAGGTGAATGTCGTTCTTGCCTACAGCTTCAAGGGACTTGATGTAGTTGTCTATCAATTGGTCGCGGTTGGAGGCACCGTACTTGATATCTTCATGAACGTTGATGGACTCGATGCCCGACAGCTTAAGGCCTGCTTTCTCGACGATGGCCTTGCGCTGTGCCACCTGCTCGAAAGTCCACGGCTCGCCTGCAGGGATCTCATGCAAAGCGGTGATCACGCCTTCCATGCCCGGGATCTGGCGGATCTGCTTTAATGTAATGTTATCCATGTTGGGTCCGTACCAACGAAAAGTCATGTGCATCATAATGAAGCTACTCCTTTAATGTTTATGAAGCTGCATTTTCTGTCCTGTATTCTAGTATACAAGCATTAAAATTGCTCGCCGATCGGCAGCCTTTTTTCAATTTTGTGAGGGCTGAAACCCTATTTGCGCATTGTAGCGGCAAAATAAAGCTTAAAACATGATACAGGCGAGATCTTGGAAAATCGCCCTCAAGAAAGCTGCGCTGCATCACACTGCCAATCGGGGATGGGTTGGATTTGAGGCGGGCAAATACGGCAAAGCCCTTTTGGGAAGGGCTTTGCTTTAACGCATGCATTTAGAAGCGAAATGCTCAATCTTGAGGGCCGATCAGACCCTGCTCGATCAGATAGTTTTTGATGCCCTCCATGGTCTCATCCGAGATCACATGCTCGATGCGGCAGGCATCGTGCTCGGCCAGATTGGCAGGCACCTTGGCAATGTTCATCAAAAGCACGGTCAAAAGCTGATGACGATGGAAAATGGACTCGGCCATGGTCCGGCCTTCGGGGGTGAACAAAATGGCGCCCGAATCCAAGATCTTGATGAGATTTTTCTCTTTGAGCTGGTTCAAAGCGCGGCTGACCGAAGGCTTGCTGAAGCCAAGCTCATTGGCAATGTCGACGGCCCGCACTATGCCTGCTTCATTGCGCTCCTGCATCACCAAGATGGTCTCAAGATAATTTTCGCCTGACTCTGCCACCACCCCTGCCTTAAGAGGCACGGGCTCGGGTACTGCAGTCATGGCAGTGGGGGCCTGAGAAATCATGTCGCATTCCTTATATTTGAACAGTTACGTTTAATTCAGAGTGCCCTTGGCGCCCTGCATCACTTGGTGATGACAACATTTATTTTGTTGCCCACCAGACTCAGCTGTATGGCGTTATTCGGTCCAATCAGGCCTTTTGAGATCATGCCAAGCCTGATAAGCTCGGTCAGATCAAGATTGTCCGAGTTGATCTTGACGCCGCTGTGCCTGCCGCCTGAGACCGTGCCAAGCTTAGGCTGCTCGGGGCGCATGCCCAGATTGCGCTGCTTGGACAGCACGCCGATTTGTTCTAAGCGGTTTATAAGGCGATAGACCGTGGCTATGCCCAGATCCGGCACAAACTCCTTGGCCTCGTACCACAATTCCTTGGGCGAGGTGCATTCGCTGTTGGTGAGGATATCGATAATGTGCCGTCTTTGCACCGTCATGCGCAATCCGCTTTCCTCAAGTTTGCGCAGAGTCTCCTCGGTCAGGTTGCCGACACTGTAGTAATCATCATTGTTTTGCACAGCAACGCCTCGTTGTCAAATCTTCCACAATCATAATCGATACATAGTACCGACAAATGCCGTTTTCAAGTGTTAAGGAGCTCGTAAATCAGCAATTAATTTGCCCTAGCGGTCAAGGCCAGGGCCCCTTCTTTGCTTTAATGCTTTTTGCCTGTGCAACAGCACGAGCTTTTGTCCTGCTCTTTGTCCTGTTCGCCGCAAGCGCATCCCCCGTCCCCGTCGCAGCCGCAGGAGCCTTTGAACAAGGCAAGGACCATCTTTTTGATGCCAAAGCAGCAAGGCACGGCTATCAGCGCTATGACTGCCGCAATAATAAGATTATCCATACATGCCTCCGTGTCAGTCTATACTAACGCAAGTTAGCCTGCAACAACTTATACCCCCGCCCCTGCAATGCCTCTTACCGGGCGCCCAGCAGCACGCTCACGGCAAAGCCTGCGATGGAGACTGCCAGCACCGCGACGGTCATCACCCGCAAAGCCTTGCGGCCGATAAAAACCGAAGCCTGCACCTTGCCCTGATGCTCTATTTCTTTATGATTGAGCTTTTGCTTTAAATCATAAAAATAAGTTTGGCTGTTCTCATCCTGCCTGCCCAGCACCGCAGGGAAGGCAATGGCGTAGTAATAAGTAAAGGCATAACCTGCCGCCGTTCTCCTGTCCTCTTCAAGCTTAAAATTAAGCCCGGCATTCGCTCCAACCTCACGCAGCGCCTGCTTTAATTTGGTTTGGGCGACGTTGGGATTGCGATCGGACTTGATAAGGGGTCTTGAGCCCTTGTCGATGATCTCGTAGTCTTCCTTGAAAGGCCCCTTGATAAGCTCCAGATCAAAAGGCTCTGCATAGCGTCTTTGATTTAAGTTAAACTCCTCTTTGTCAAGGAGCGTCATCTCGACTGCCCGATCTCCTGCTGCCTCAAAGCTCACGCGCATTTCGGCGGCAATCTCGTTTTTCTCCGAGTTGACGGCAAAAGAGCTTTCGTCAAAATACAAAATGGCTCCGTCATCGGATTGAATATGGCCGCTGTGCCTCAAATGATTGACTGCGCTGATCCTGCCTTGCACGGGAAGACCTCCAAGATTGCATCTTGTCTGATACCGCCCTTAAGCTTAAACTTTAACTTCAATTGACGCAATCGGACTGTGAACGATAAAGGCTTTTTTGAGAATCATTCTTGCATCCTGTCAGGAGATAATCATGACCAATTTTAGGCCTGTGCCCGGCAGCGGCGGCGAAATTTACGTCCCTTACAGTCAAAGACAAGGCGGCCGCGCAACAGTTTTCTTTACCCGCGATTTGAGCGCCGCAGGCTTGCAGCGCATCTTTCGTAAAGTAAATTCTGTCTTGCAGGGCAGAGTTGCCATCAAGCTTCACACGGGCGAAAAGCACGGCCCCAACATCATCCCCCGCCCCTGGGTGGAAAACCTCATCAAAACCGAGCTTAAAAATGCTGCGGTGGTCGATACCAACACCTATTACGAGGGCGACCGCTACACAACACGACTTCATCGGGAGACTTTAAAGGTCAACGGCTGGACATTTTGCGACACCGATATCCTCGATGAAAACGGCACGGCCGATTTGCCCGTCTTAAGCGGCAAGTGGTTTGAAAAAATGAGCATGGGCAAAAACATTCTTGATTATGACTCCATGTTCGTGCTGACCCACTTTAAGGGCCATATCTGCGCAGGTTTTGGCGGCAGCGCCAAGAACATCGGCATCGGCTGTGCCGACGGGCGCATCGGCAAAAGAGCCATTCACACGGCCAAAGGCAGCAACGATCAATGGGGCATCGCCGCAGAAGGATTCATGGAGCGCTTGTGCGAGGCTGCAAAAGCGGTGGTTGATCATTTCGCCTCCCGCATCTGCTTTGTCAATGTCCTGCGCAATATGTCAGTCTCCTGCGATTGCGAAGGCGTCGCGGCCGAACCCGTGATCACCCCGAACATCGGGATCTTGGCCTCCTTGGACATTGCCGCCATCGATCAGGCCTCGGTGGATCTCGTGTATGCCTTAAAGCCCGGTGACAGCCGCGCTCTCATCGAGCGCATTGAGACGCGTCACGGCCTGCGACAGCTGTCATACATGCAGGAGCTTGGCATGGGGTGCTTGAAGTATGATCTTTTGGACATCGACGATGGGGACAGGAACATCTCCTTGAGCGATGCCGTAAAAGATGTCGTGCCCTTTGAGCTTTGATTAAAAGGCACATAACACAATACAAAAGGAGTCCTCGGGGTTTGAGTGCGATGCAGTCTGCGCATGCCTTGCTTGGCACGGGGCATGCGGGGGTTGCCCGCTGCTTTAACGCCTGATTTGTGATCTTGGCGCCAAAAAGCGCGCTTATGACCGATTGCGGCGGGGCAGCGCAGTCTTGGGGGCTGTCTCCCGCAGCGGCCTTAAGTTTTCGAGCATCAGGCATCTTTTCATCACCCGCAGCCATCTTGACCACTTTTGGGGTGCGCCGCCTTTGACAGTGCAAATCTTGTCACAGAGCAAACGCAATCTTTATTGCGGGCCCCTGACCGTTTACGCCTGCCCCGGGGTCTTGGAAAAACTTGAGGCGCTTTTGCGCATCATGCTCAAAACAAGCTATCTTAAAAGACTCTCCGGGCTTTTAATTTTGCAAAAGCTTGAAGACGGGCAAGAGGCGCAATTTGACGGCCTTTAATTGAAGGCCTTTGACACAGGCTCCAATCATGAAAGGCAGTTTGGCCATGAGCTTGCCCTGCCTGACGGCAAACGCGTCTGCTGTCTTGGGGATGAGCCTTTTCATGAGTGCTGCCGCCC
>CAZYXT010000017.1:0-10559 GCA_964651505.1 uncultured Enterobacterales bacterium | reverse complement strand
TGCCGCCCAAAGATTGGGGGTCAAAAATCTTGTGCTCCATCACACCGAAGATGATCATCTTCAAAACCGCGCCGCGCTGTACACGGCCGAAGCAAAAGAGCACTTTGCAGGGCAGATCTTTGTGCCCTGCGATCTTGAAACCCCGGGCTCTTGATTAGCGCAAATAATCGGTAAGATACGAAGCATCAGGCAAAATAAGATGGGGCCTGAGCTTTAAAAAAGCATCTCCCGACCACACCCCGCTTTGCACGCCGCAGGAGACGGCATGGGCATTGCAATAGAGCATGACATCAAGCCCGGCATCCCCCACTCCCAAGATCTCAAAAGGCTTAAGTCCAAGCCTTCTTGCCAAAGTTTGCAGCATTTGCGGATGGGGCTTGGATGGAACCTCGTCGCCTGAACAATAGCCGTCGCACACCTCCCCGAGCATGGTGCACTCAAGGGCCCTTTTTATGCCCAAATGCGATTTGCCCGAGGCAAAGCCTATCTTGTAGCCGCGCGCCTTTAAAGCATAGAGCATCTTGTCGATGCCCGCGAATAAGGGCGCCATGTTGTAAGAGGGATCGGCCGTATAGATGCTGCGGTAAACCCTTGTTATTTCATCTTTAAGATGCTTTTTGCCCTCAGGGAGGATCTTTTGCAGCCCCTCATCAAGCCTAATCCCGATGATGCCCAAGATCTTCTTTTTGGGAGGCACAGGCAGCCCCATTTTTTCAAAGGCCAGCACCGTGCACTTTTCTATCCCGGGAATGGAATCGGTCAGCGTGCCGTCGATGTCAAAAGCCACGGCCTTAATCTGACCCAAAAAGGGTTTGATGTCCGCGCACAGCAGATCGCGTCTGCCCTCGGTAAAATCGGTGATGTCTTCAAGTCTTAACATTGTGTCGCGTCGCCGCTTTTTTTGCGCAATTTTTCAACCGCAGCCTCAAGCTCGGGAGGCAGCGGCGCCTCTATTTTTAAGATCTTGCCGTCTGACGGATCGGCAAAAGTGATCTTATAAGCATGCAAAAACATGCGCTTAAGTCCTAAGGATGCGAGCCTGTCGTTAAACTTTTTGTCGCCATATTTGTCGTCCCCGCCCACGGGGTGTCTTGCGTAAGCGCAATGCACCCTGATCTGATGTGTGCGCCCGGTGTGGGGCATGGCCGCAAGCAAGGTGGCATCATTGAGCACTTCAACAATATCAAAGCCCGTGGCACTGGGGGCGCCGTTTTTGAAATTGACCTCCACCATGCGCTCGCCGCTTCTTAATTCATTGCGCACCAAGGGCGCCTCGATGAGCTTTTGCCTGCGATCCCAGATCCCGGGCACCAAAGTCAGATAACGCTTTTTGACAAAACGCTGCCTGAACTGATTGTGCAGATTGCGCAAAGCGCTGCGCCGCTTGGCCACGATGAGGCACCCTGAGGTCTCCTTATCAAGCCTGTGAGCAAGCTCCAAAAACCTTTGGTCAGGATATAAGGCCCGCAAGGCCTCGATGAGCCCGAACTCGATGCCCGAGCCCCCGTGCACGGCCAGCATGGCTGGCTTGTCCACCACCATGATGTCGGAGTTTTCGTAAAGAATGCGCTCTTTGAGGCTTTGCACCAGGTTGAGGTTGGAGGAGGGCACCAGACTTGATTTGGCCTCCTCGTAACGCACGGGCGGGATCCTCACCGCATCGCCCTCCTGCAATTTGTAGGACGGGGTCACCCTGCCTTTGTTGACGCGGATCTCCCCGCGCCTTAAGATGCGGTACAGATAAGAGCGCGGCACGCCTTTTAAGATGCGCGCAAGATAATTGTCGATGCGCTGTCCGGCATCGTTCTCGTCGATGGTTTTGAAAACCACCGCAGTTTCTTTGTCAGACATGATCAGCCTTTGCACCAATTGCCCAAGGGTTTGAGGGGCTTTAAGAAAAAGCCTGCGATGGGGCCGACGATGACCGCCCCGATGACCGTGCCCTCGCGAATGCCAACGATTTGGGTAAAGCCCGAGCAAACAAGGGACATCAAGGCGGCGGTGCCCACCAGGGTGAGGTCATAGCCCAGTTTGACCGTGCCCAGCCTTTTTTGCATTCTTTCGGCCAGATAACGCACAAAGCCGTCGCAAGGCAGCATGGCCACGGCGGCAGTCACCTGCAGGGAAATATTGAGGGCAACCAGGGAGGAGCCTAAGATGAGCCAAAAGAAGGCGACGGCATAATTTGACACGTCAAGATCGGCCATCAGATAGCGCCACACGTCAAGCATCAGCCCGAACACGACCATGGCGGGGATCTGCAAGAGCTGATTTTTAAACTCGGCTTTGCGCCTTGGGGCCGTCAGGATGAAAAACTGGCCTATGTACATGGACAGGTTGAACAGGATATTGACCGTGCCCATGGTCAGGGGAAAATACACCGAGGCCACGTAGCTGAAACAGGCCACCGAATTTACGCCCAAGAGCGATTGGGTCACCATCGACACGCCGCATGATCCTATGATCATGGCAGATAAAAACACGCCGTAGCGTCTCAACAATTCCCCGTTCATACAGGCTCCCGTGTTAATTTGAGGCGCCTTGCGGCGCCCAAGATCCTAAGATCGATTAAGGTTGGAAAAGTGCCCGATTGCCTTTTGAATGCGCTGCAAGCTGCGCTCTTTGCCAACGAGGCACAAAGTATCCCCGATGCCGGGGGAGGCAGGAGAGCCTGTCAGGGCAAGACGCAAAGGCTGCCCTATTTTGCCCATGCCGATTTCAAGCTTTTGAGCAAGAGCCTCCAGCGCAGCATCCAAGGCCGCAGGAGCAAACTCACAGGCGGCAATGACCTCCAAGGAGTCCTTTAAAATATCGACGCTGTCTTCTTTGATCCACTTTTTGACCCCTTTTTCATCGTAGGTCTCAAAGTCCTCGTAGTAGATGCGCGCCTTTTGCGCCATCTCCTTTAAGGTGTGGGTGCGCTCGGCATAGTTTTTGACCACATCCTTGGGATCGGGACCGGCGCTCTCGTCGATGCCAAGCCTCTTTAAGTGCCAAGAGAGTTCTTGGGCCACGCTCTCAGGCGGCAGTGTCTTCATGTAGTGTGCATTGAGCCAGTCAAGCTTTTTGGTGTTGAAGGCCGAGGCGCTCTTTGAGAGGCGGTTTAAGTCAAAAAGCTTTATCATCTCCTCAGGCTCAAAGATCTCCTGATCCCCATAGGAGAAGCCCAGGCGCAAAAGATAATTTACCAAAGCCTCGGGCAGATATCCGTCTTCGCGGTACTGCATGACGCTCACCGCCCCGTGGCGCTTGGAGAGCTTGGTGCCGTCATCGCCCAAGATCATCGAGACATGGCAAAAATGAGGTTCTGCTGCCCCGAACGCGCGGTACAGATGGATCTGCTTTGGGGTATTGTTGACGTGATCGTCGCCTCTTATGACATGGGTGATGCCCATGTCCAGATCGTCTATGACCACGCAGAAATTGTAGGTGGGAGATCCGTCGGATCTTTGAATGATGAAATCGTCAAGCTGGCTGTTTTGAAACTCCACCCTGCCTTTGACCGCATCGTCAAAAGCCACGCTGCCCTCCTTGGGCATCTTAAAGCGCACCACATAGGGCACAGACTCGTCGTGATGCTCATGGCTCTCCCGGCATTTGCCGTCATAGCGGGGAATTTCACCCCTCTCCATCTGACGGGCGCGCAGCTCCTCAAGCCTTTCTTTTGAGCACCGGCACTTGTATGCCTTGCCTTCTTTTAGAAGCTGCCCGACAGCCTCCTTGTAGCGGTCAAAGCGCTTGGTTTGATAATAAGGGCCCTCATCCCAGTTGAGCTTGAGCCACTGCATGGATTCCAAAATGGCATCGACGGCCTCCTGCGTGGAGCGCTCAAGATCGGTGTCTTCGATGCGCAACACAAACTTGCCGCCGCAATGACGGGCATACAGCCAGGAAAACAAAGCGGTGCGGGCGCCGCCTACGTGCAAAAAACCGGTAGGAGAAGGGGCAAAACGAGTTTTAACAGACATATCCATCCATCCCAAGTAAAAACGCTGTGATTTTAACACTTTTGCCCCCAAAAAGCCCCGCAAACGCCGCCCGGGGCTCAAATTGACTGCAAAGGCCTGCACATCAAGATTGTGACGGATCCTGCATGGTTTAAGGCCCTTTTGCTTTTATAATGGTCAGTTGCTTCTTTTACCCAAAAATTGAAGATCAGCAGGAGATGAAATCGATGGCAGAAATCATGGAGTCCCCCGCAAGGCACATCATGCGCGGAGTCAAGGTCTCCGCCGGCATCGCTTTTGGCATTCTGACCTTTTTAAAGCGCGATGCCAAACCTGCCGACCGCAGAGACATCAGCGACATTGACGCGGAGCTTGAGCGCTTTGAGCAGGCGCGAGCCAAGGCCATGCAGCAATTGGGGACTTTGTACGAAGCGTCGGTTGAAAAACTGGGCGAGCAAAACGCGGTGCTCTTTCAGATCCATCAGATGATGCTCGATGACCCCGACTACGTCAACGAGATACGGCAAACCATCAAAGAGAAGAAGGTCAATGCCGAATATGCCGTGGACAAGGTGGCCCGTAAATTTGCCGACATGTTTGCCTCCATGGACAACGATTACATGCAGGGGCGCGCAGGCGACGTCATCGATGTCTCCCGCCGCGTCGGCGATATCTTGAGTCTGGGCGCAGGGGCGGTGCAGGGGCCGCGCTTGCAATCATACGGCGACTCTCCTTTGATCCTGGCCGCCGATGATCTGGCCCCCTCCGAGGCCGTGCAGCTTGACAAGTATAAGGTGACGGGCATCGTCACCTCCGAGGGCTCAAGCCGCTCGCACACCGTGATCTTTGCGCGCACCATGGGCATCCCCTCTGTCATCTGCGTGGGCAGCAGTCTGATGAACGAGAGCCTGGAGGGGCACTTTGTCATCCTCGACGGCAGCTCAGGGATCCTGATCGTCGACCCCTCGGAAGATGAAATTGCCTCTTACCGCGAGCGCAAAAAGACCGAAGATGTCTTATCGTTCAAATTGGAACAATATCGCGGCAAGGAAACTCTGACCGCAGGGGGGCGCAAGATCCGCCTGTACGCCAACATCGGCAATGTCGATGATCTTGACGTGGTGCTCTCCTCGGACGCCGAAGGCATCGGACTGTTTCGCTCCGAGTACATCTATCTTTCCACCTCCGATTTTCCGACCGAGCAAGAGCAGTTTGCAGTCTACAAACAGGTGCTCGAAGGCATGCAGGGGCGCACCGTCATCATCCGCACCTTGGATATCGGCGCGGACAAAACTGCCGATTACTTTACCTTAAAGCCTGAGGAAAACCCTGCTATGGGCATGAGGGCCGTGCGCATCTGCCTTACGCGCCCCGAGATCTTCAAAACGCAGCTGCGGGCTTTGCTGCGCGCTTCGGTTTACGGCTCTTTGGCCATCATGTTTCCCATGATAACCTCGGTTGAGGAGCTGCAAGGCTGCCTTGCGATCCTCGATGAGACCAAGCAGGAACTTGCCGCGGCAGGAGAAAGCTACAGCCAAAATTTGGAGGTGGGGATCATGATAGAGACCCCGGCTGCGGCCCTCATCTCCGAGGAGCTTGCGCCCCTGGTGGACTTCTTTTCCATCGGCACCAACGATCTGACTCAGTTTACCCTGGCCGTCGATCGGCAAAATGCCGAAGTGGGTCGTTTTTTGAACCCCTACCATCACGCGGTCATCAAGCTTATCGACATGACCGTCAAAAATGCTCATAATGCCGGCATCTGGGCGGGGATTTGCGGCGAGCTGGCTGCCGACGAAGCCTTCACTGCCGAGCTTGTCGGCATGGGCATAGATGAAATCTCAGTGGCTCCCTCCAGCGTCTTGCAGATGCGAGCCAAAATTGCCTCTTTAAGCTAGGAGTACCCCATGGCCAAATGCGTTGTCATTGCAGATGAAATTACAGGCGGCAGCTCGGTGGGAGCGCTGCTGCAAAAAAACGGCTACAGCGTGTGTTCGATCATGAGCTCAAAAGGCTTAAAAGACGAAGGCGCGGGAGCGTTTGATTGCTTTGTCTATTCGACCAACTCGCGCAACCTGACCAAGGAGCAAAGCTATCAGCTGGTCTTTTATGCAGGACGCCTGCTCAAAAACCCAAAGGTCAAGGTCTACGCAAAGCGCATCGATCCATCTTTGCGCGGCAATGCCTGCTCGGAGACGCAGGCTCTTTTGGATGCCTTGGGAGACAACGATCGCGTGGCAATCGTGGTGCCGGCCTTCCCCGATCTTAAGCGCTCCACGGTCGGGGGCTATTTGCTGGTAGACGGCAGGCCTTTGCCCAAATCCTTGGTGGGGCTTGACGAGCTTACCCCGCAGGAGAGCGGCAGAGTGGCCGATCTTTTCACCGAAAAATTCCGCTATCACGCCGAGGCGATTCACTTAAAGGAGTTTTTGCACGGCACGGCCTATCTGGCCGACAGGATCAAAGAGCTCTCAAACCGCGGGGCGCGGGCCATCGTGTTTGACTGCACCTCCCAAGATGAGATCAACACCATCGCCGATGCCGTGCTTCTCTCGGGCATCAAGTATCTTGCCGTAGACCCCGGGCCCTTTACCGCCACCTTGGCCCGCAAGGTCATGCGCGATGAGGAGCTGCACCGGGGGCATTTGGGCATTCCCAAGATCTTCGGCCTGGTAGGCGGCAGCAATCCTTTGATCTCAGCGCAGGTTGAAATGCTCAAGCTTGAAGAGAAGGCTCTTTTGGTGTCGGTGCACAATCTTGATCTGATTGAAAACGATCAAAAAAGGCAGGCTGAGATCACAAGGGTGGTCAACGAAATAACCTCAAGCATCGGCGATTACTCGGCAGCCTTTGCCGTCTCCGATCATCTGGGCGCCACCTTGCAAAGATTAAACGAATTTGACAAGCAGCTTAGTGCCGTCAACCGCACCCGCACCGAGGCTTTGGATCTCATTTCGGCAGCCTACGCCCAAATTGCCGCCAAGGTTTTGCAAAACCGCTCCGATGTCAAAGCCCTCTATACCACGGGGGCCGAATACACGGCCGCAGTATGCCGCGAGCTCAAATCCATCGGGCTTAAGATTAAAGGACAGATCCTGCCGCTTACGGCCTATGGCGAGATCTTGGGCGGACCATATGAGGGCTTAAAGTACGTCACCTCGGCCTCCTCTGCCACCGACACCAATACCCTGTGCGACAGCGTGCAGTATTTAAAGCGCAAGCTTGAAATTTGACGATGAGAGCGCCTTTGACAAAGAAAACCGCCAAAAGGCGGTTTTCTTTGTCATTTTGGATCACTTAGCTTAAATTGCCACCTTGACCACGACTTTGACCACAGGAACGCTCTTGCCGCCGTAGGCTACGCCGGGCTGATGGGCATCCTCGGGAGGCACGACTACAAATTCGCCCGGCTGCAAATTGACATCGGTGTAAACCTCGGGGGTCTTGAAGAAGACGACGTCTGATTTTTCAAGCTGATCTTCGGTTACTTCCAAGCCTTCGCGATCGCAGACGCCGAAGGCCTCGATGCCCTCGCAGATGTACTGAATGTCAAAAAACTTGTCGTGAGCTTCGAATCTGGCCTCGGAGAGGGGCTTGGTGTTGTAGCGCTGCACCAGGGCAAAAACACCCTCGCAGATCTCATAGCGCCCCGTTTCCATCTTGGAAGGATCGTTTTGTTGCAGCCACTCGTAACCCTTGACCAGCTTGGGCCCCAAATAATCATACTTCTTAGCAAGCTTAATATTGCCGGCGAACATAATGTACTCCTTTAGTAAATTTCCACGTTCGGCACATCTTAACAAGAAAAGGACAGCCTTGCATGACTGTCCCGTGCAATTGCTAGCAAGTGCACAAATTCAAATGCCTTGCAGGCTTTTAATCGCCAATGCTCAAATCCGCAAGGTTCAAAGCTTTAATCTTGTTGCCCTCAAGATCATGCAGGCTGAGCTGCGCGCGCTCCTCGTCAATGAACATGAAGCCCTTTGAGGTGCCGCCTTTAGGCAGCGTGGTGGAGCCCGGGTTAACGTTGATCACCCCGCCAAAGGGGAAGATCCCTGACACATGGGTGTGCCCCGAGAGCACCAGATCTCCATCTTTAAGTCCGAGCCTTGCCCTGCCCTCGGGGGTTTTAAAGTCGTGCAAATGGCCGTGGGTGAGCAGCGCCTTGCGCACATACCCCTGACCTTGCAAGACAATGAAAGAATACGGGGCATTGCAGGGAAAGGAGAACATCATCGAATCCACTTCCCCGTCGCAATTGCCGCGCACGCATAAGATAACGGGGGCATAATCGTTGAGAATGTCCGTCACTCTCGGCGGCTCGTAGCTTGCAGGCAGCGGATTGCGCGGGCCGTGGTTGAGCAGGTCGCCTAGGAGCACGATAAAATTTGCGTCAAATTTTTTGTAAAAGCTTAAGGCCTGCTGCAGCTCGGCGCTGCCGCCGTGAATATCCGATAGCACCAAATACTTCATGTCATCGCTCCTGTGGCTCATGGCTTTTTATCTGCAGTCTCGGGCGGCACCAGGCATCTTTGATCAAATCCTCGGGGTCAGAGCCTGTCAATTTGCCTGCCCGGTAAGTTGCAGAATGGACAAAATAAGGATCGCTTTTTAAGCGGTTTTGCTCAAAATCATACAAACGCACATCGAGCAAATGGGACGGCACGATGTTTTTTAAGGCTTTGAAGATAATCTCAAGACGCTTGGGATTTTCGCTCTCCCACTGCCTTAACATCTGCATGACGGCAAAACGCTGCTCGTTCTCGCCTGCCCCGCACAAACCTTTGGGCAGCACGGGATAATCTTTGAGCTTGCAAAGCTTGATAAGCTCGCTTTCTTTGCAATAGCACAAAGGCCTTATCACCGACAGGCTGCCATCGTCGGTGCGCAGAATCGGAGGCATGGTTTTCATGATGCCCCCGTAAAAAAGGTTTAAAAAATAGGTTGCCAGAAGATCATCGCGATGATGGCCCAAAGCCACCTTGTCGGCCCCGATGGCGCGGGCGGCGGCATAAAGATATCCGCGGCGCAATCGCGAGCAGATGGAGCACAAGGTTTTTCGCGGATCGTTGATGTGCTCGCGCGAGAGGGCATAGACATCTTTTTTAAGCCACAGATAATCAAGCCCCACCTTGTCCAAATGCTCTTTGACATTGTGTTCAGGAGATCCCGGGAAGCCGCTGTCAAGGTGCACGGGCACCAAGGCAAAATCAAAAGGAGAGGAGCGCTTTAAGGACAACAAAAGATCGAGCATGGCATAGCTGTCCTTGCCCCCCGAGATGCAGACTAAGACCTTATCTCCCTCTTTTATCATCGAATAATCGGCGATGGCGCTGCCCGTTTTGCGCCGAAGCTTTTTAAAAAGCTTGTCGGCCTCGTACTTTTCCTTTTTATCCTCAAGGTTAAAGTAGGGGCTGACGGTGCGGCCGTATGCGTCGGCGGCAGGCGGCAAATTGCTGTCTTGTCGCATGATCAGGCCTGCTCCGCGTAAGGGATGCGCTCAAGCACGGCTTTGGGCGTGATGACCGCCACGTCGCAGGAGAGCTCGTCGATGACTCTCTCGCAGATGTTGCCAAGCAAAGCCACCGCAATGCCGCGGCGGGCCGAGGTGCCGATAAAAAGGCAAGTCGGGTTTAATTGGACGCACAAAGAGGGAATGACGTCATCGGCCTGCCCTTCGCGGATATGGCAGTTTTCGGCCTTGATCTTATGGCGGGCTGCAAAGTTGAGCACCTGCCTGCACCCCTCTTTTAAGACCTCTTCGCTGAGCAAATCGGGAGTGAACCCGGGCAGATCAAAAGATGCAGGAGGCAGCACGGGCGGGATGGCCGTCACCAGATGAATTTGGCAGCGGGTAAGCTGCGACAGCTCCTGAGCCTCGCGCAACAGTCTGGTGTTGAGCCTGCGCAAGGATATGTCGTCGGGATCCGAGAAATCCACGGCCACGGCAATGGTCCCTGTGGCCTCCCAAATATGATCTTTGGCAACCAGCACGGGCACGGGCGAGTGGCGCAGAAGCTGCCAGTCAAGAGGGGTGAACAGCACCGAATTTAAGATCTTGTGCGAATCGGCGGTTTTGATGATGCAGTCGGCGCAAAAATCCTTGGCCAAAGCCGTGATCTCTTTGCCTATGCTCTTGGTCCAAACCACCTGCTGCGTGATGTCGTAACCCATGGCGTGGATGCGCAAATAGGCCTGCAGCCATTTTTTGTGCTTTCTGACCACCGCCTCCTGCACGTCTTCTTCGCCCTTGTCCGAAACCACGGTGCCCAGATCCCAAGAAAAATCGTACACCGGCATGACCGCCATGATCTCGGTGCGCCCCTTGCCGGCGATGGTGGACAAGGCCAGGGCCCGCTCCAAAGCAGGCTGCCTCATCTGCCGCGGCTCGATGATAACCAAGATCTTTTGAAACTTTCTCATGATCCCTACTCTCCTTGATTATTCTTGCAACCTGATGCTCGCTGATTATATCAGCTAATAATCTATCATACAGCGCGGCAGGCGCGTCGACCAATTCTCAAAGCGGCAGCGAGGAGTGACCCGCTTAAGTGCGGCCCAGGGTGATTGCATGTAGCCTCTTTTAGAGAGGCTTTTTTGTGCCCTTCCGGC